>JASFYZ010000435.1:0-19696 GCA_045046665.1 Desulfobacterium sp. | reverse complement strand
CGCCGCCAACCCCACCAGCCCCTTCGTGCGGCTCCCCGCCCTCATCTGCGCTGTCCTCACCTGGATGCTGATCTCCAAATCCATCATTCCGCGCCTCGGTGAAGGCCTCTACAAGCGCAAGATCACCACCTGGACTGCCGCCGGTGTTTTCCTCATCTTCCACATGGCGTTCAACAATGGCATGCGCCCTGAACCATTCGTCGCCATGATGGCCCTGCTCACCTGGGCCCTGCTGGAGAAAAGCATTGCCACAACGGAAAAAAGCATAGATGCCTGTGAGGCAGAGCTTTCAAATTTCAATGAGCAGATGCAGTCAGCAGCAGAAAACCAAGATGGCAAGCGCATTGAATCACTTTCCTGCAGTCTTGCCCGATGTCAGGAAAAAATTGATACTCTTTTTGATAGCTTGGAGAGTGACATGGACGAATTGGACGAAAAAGGCCAGATTTTTGAAGAACAACTTGCTGAAATTGACGGGAGGTAGTATCCATTGGATAAAAAAAATATACAGATGATATGGGGGGTGCTGCTGGTGCTGGCAGGCTTGGGGGTTTTTTACCGCATTCCCCAGGTGATGCCCAGAATTGCACAGATGGATGCCTTTGCCAATGCCCTGTCCACCATTCGATTTTGTTTCTATTTTCTCGGGGTTCTGCTGGTGTATGGGGGCGGCAAAAAATTGTATGAGAATTATAAAAAAAATAGGTAGTCATGGTTAAAAAAACTATGAAAGCAAGTAAGGGCACCCGCCTGAAATCAACCATAAAGGATCAATCCGGTGCTGGTAAGGCCCGTATTGGTGAAATTCTTTCCAAGGAGGGGCAGATTACCAGTCTGCAGTTCCAGGCGGCCCAGAACCAGCTAAAAAAGAGTGGGGGACGGCTGAGCAGTATTCTTTTGAGCATGGGTCATATTGATCCTGACACCATCGTCAATGTGCTTGGCAGGATCTACGATTACCAGGTTATCCAGCTGGCTGAGATGAAGCCGGATAAAGAGGCTCTGGAGCTGCTTACCTTTGAAACGGCCAGGGAATACATGGCTTTCCCCCTGGGCCTGAGTGGTGAAACTTTTTCTGTCACCATGATGGAACCCACGGATACCAGTGCTGTGGAAGTCCTTCAGGAGAAATTGGGGCATTCCCTGAAAGTGATGGTTTCCACAGAAAATGATATTATTGAGGCCTACCGGGATCATTATAAAATCAGCGAGGAGGTTTACAAGGAATTCCTCCATTTTGAAGATGAACCCGATGAAGAGCCCGTGACCTCGGTGGAGGATTTTGGTTCCCTTGTTTCTGAAGCCGCTGAAGAGCTTGAAGTCCAGACCACGGACGATGATGATTACGATCAATTCATGGCATCTGACGCCCCCATCATCAAGCTGGTCAACGGTATCTTAATTAAGGCCATAAACGATGGTGTCAGTGATATACACATTGAACCCTTTGAAAAATCCCTGCAGGTGAGGTATCGCATGGATGGGTCTTTGTTTAAAGCCATGAATTTGCCCCTGTCCATTAAGAATGCCGTTATCTCCCGACTGAAAATCCTTGCCGAGTTGGATATTGCCGAAAGACGAATTCCCCAGGATGGTCGTATCAAGTTGCGGTTGGGTAAAAAAAAATCGGTGGATTTCCGGGTATCCACCCTGCCCACGCTGTTTGGTGAAAGTGTGGTCATGCGAATTCTGGACCAGAGTGCTTTAAATGTGGATCTTTCAAAGCTGGGTTTTGAAAAGGACACTTTTGATGCCATTAAACGGTGTATCAGTAAACCCTATGGCCTGCTTCTGGTAACCGGTCCCACGGGGAGTGGTAAAACCACCACCCTGTATTCCCTTTTGAACCGGCTGAACCAAGACGATACTAAAATACTCACGGCAGAAGACCCGGTGGAGTTTAACTTTCGAGGTATTAATCAGGTGCCGGTGAAAGATAGCGTGGGAATGACCTTTGCTGCGGCATTGAAGTCTTTCCTACGCCAGGATCCCGATATTATCATGGTGGGTGAGATCCGCGACATAGACACCGCAGAAATTGCCATTAAGGCTGCCATGACAGGCCATCTTGTGTTCAGCACCCTGCACACCAATGATTGTCCCTCCACCATTGGCAGGCTCTTGGATATTGGCATTCCCTCCTATATGCTGGCATCTTCGGTGACCATGGTGCTCTCCCAGCGGTTGGCCAGGAGGCTTTGCCCCGCATGTAAACAAGAGGTTACTGGTTATGACCCCACAGAGCTTGAAATGCACGGTTTTTCCAAGGCGGAGATTCCCACCCTTAAACTGATGGGGCCGGGGGGGTGTTCCCAATGTAATGGAACGGGATACAAGGGCCGGGTGGGCCTTTATGAGATGATGGAGGTGGGAGATGAGGTGTCCAAGGCCATCAATGCAGCCGTGCCCGAGGATCAACTGCGAAAACTTGCCGTCCAGGAGGGCATGTGCACCCTTCGTGATGCAGGGCTGGAAAAGGTACGCCAGGGGGTCACATCCCTTGAAGATATTTTAAAAAAGACAAACATCACCAAGGAGGCTCTTCCCGCTTATTTGGTCAATCCAGATGTGGAAACATATGAGGACCGGGATGTGATCATCCGGGAGGGGAATGCCGACAATGATTTTTATAAATTGGTCCGGGGGGCGGTGTATGTGGTCAAGGGCGGTAAAAAAATTGCTGAAATTTCAGAACCGGGGGAGTATTTCGGGGAGATGGCTGCCATCACCGGTGAGGCACGGTCTGCATCCATTCTTTCCAAGGGGCGTTCTGTTATCAAACGTTTTCCCGGGGATAAGCTTATGGATATCATTGAAAAGTACCCCGAGGTGGCCAAACACCTTTTCACGGTGCTGGCCAACCGTCTCAATGCCACGGACAGAACTTTAGTGCAGCGATTAAATGCTGCCAAAGCAAAATCCCAGAAGTGAATCCTTAGCCCATGGGTTTTTGAGATTTTGGCTTCCGGTAATATCGCTCTTTTTCGCTGTAGATGCAGCCACAGTATTGCTGACGATACATGCCAAGGGATTTTGAGGTGTCAATGCCTTCCTTCCAGCCTGTTCTGAAATCCCGGTAGAAAAAAGGAATGCCAAGTTTTTTTCCAATGGCCTCACCGGTTTCCCGGATCAACTCATGATTCTGGAACCGGCTGTAGAGCAAGGTGGATGAAAAACCGTCAAATTTTCCCTTACGGGCCACCCGGGCCGCAGCATTCAAGCGGTCATGGTAGCAGAACTGGCAGCGCATGCTTTCCCGGAACGCAACAGATTGAATAAAACGTTCCATTTCATAGGTATCCTGCCAGATCACCCTGAATTGCTGGTCCTCTGCGTATGCTTTCAGGGCTTCCTCCCGCTGGAGGCACTCGGTGAAGGGGTGAATATTATGCCGGTAAAAAAAGCCCATCACCTCAATTCCTTCTTCCCGGAGCACCTTTAGGGGAAAAATGGTGCAGGGACCACAGCACATGTGCAGCAAAATCTTCATTCCCGGCTCCCAAAAATGGCAGTGCCGATTCTCACCAGGGTGGAACCCTCTTCAATGGCCACCTTAAAATCCCCACTCATGCCCATGGAAAGGTGTTTTAAATCAATCCCTGGAATTTTTTTTCCTTGAATGGTGGTAAAAAGTGTTGCCATGTCTTTAAAATAGGGACGGGCACCTTCTGGGTCATCAAAAAAAGGGGGCATACCCATGAGCCCTGTCAGGTGTACATGGTCAAGGGGGGCGATGTCCCGGGCAAGCTCCAGGGCCTTGGCTGCGGTGGTACCGGATTTGGAGGCTTCATCTGCGATGTTCACCTGCATGAGGATGGCCTGGCGTTTATTGATCTTTGCCGCCTGCTTGTTTATCTCCCGGGCAAGCTTTAAGGTGTCAACGGTGTGAATCATATCAAAGTACTGGACGGCAAATTTGGCCTTGTTAGACTGGAGATGTCCGATGAAATGCCAGGAGGCAGGGGTGTTGCCAATAGTGTCGATCTTGTCCATGGCTTCCTGGATATAGTTTTCCCCCAAAAGGGTGACCCCGGCCTGGATGGCCAATGCCACGGCATCACTGGATTTTCGTTTACTCACGGCCACAAGGTCAATGGTTTCAGGGTCTCTGCCGCAGGCCTTTGCTGCCATGTGGATTTCGTTTTTGATATGGGCCAGTCGTGTTTCAATGGATTCCATTTAATGATTAAAACTCCTTATAACTTTTTCCTGGATTAATACCTCAATTACCTCGCATACGGGCAGTCCCACCACATTGGTGTAAGAGCCGTGGATGCCTTTCACAAGAAAGGTCCCAAGTCCCTGGATGGCATAGGCTCCGGCTTTGTCAAAGGGCTCTTTTGTGGAGATATACCATTCTATCTCCGCCGGTGAAAGTGCCTTAAACTCAACTTCGGTGGTCACGTGGCGGGTGATAATGGGTTCTTCACCGGGACCACAGATGGTAAACCCTGTAAACACCGTGTGGGTTCGGTTGCTCAGTTTTTGGAGCATTTTCCGGGCATGGTCCATGGATTCGGGTTTTTCCAGCAGGGTGTTGTCCACCACCACAATGGTGTCTGCCCCGATGATCCAGGCATTTTCATGGTGTCGGGCCACGTCCAGGGCCTTGTCCCGGGAGAGTCTTTCCACATATTCCCGGGGTGTTTCACCAGGCTGCTGCATTTCATCGGTACAGGAGGGAATCACCGAAAAGGTGAGGCCTGCCTGTTCCAGAAGATATTTTCTTCGGGGGGATTGGGAGGCCAGGATGATTTGACTATGGGTTATATGTTTCATGGTCAGGCATATTATCAGACCCACCATCATATGACAAGAAAAGCCAGGATGATTTTGGGGCCCCAACAACATGGGTCTAAAGTCTCTGAATTCAAGGGGCTTTGCGAATTAAGGCTTGCAAAAAAACGTGTCCTGTTATATTAAGGAACAGTTTTTCTGCCTGGGTGGCGGAATAGGTAGACGCAAGGGACTTAAAATCCCTCGGAGCATAGCTCTGTACGAGTTCAATTCTCGTCCCAGGTACCAGTATATCAGGGTTTAACCGGTTTCGGTTAAACCTTTTTTTTTGCCTGTATTTGTGCGGGTGCCCCTTTTTTGCAGTGGGGTTCTTTATTGACTTCTTACCCGGATAGCTATATTGAAGAGGCAGGATTGAAAGCGTAAAAGAGTAAAAAAAAGGTGAACATCGCCAGCATCATCAATATTCTTTCCATTCATGGGGCAATGAGAAACTCCTTTGTTCTGGAGGCTGAATCGGGATTCAATCTCTCCTGCCGGACCTCATCGTGGTTGCCTTTGCTAATTTTAGTCTGTTCATGACCATCAGTCATAGCCAGGACCATTGAATGAAGGCCAAGGGGTTTTATGCAACAAAATGAATTACCCATAAAACCGGATGAAATTGTTGATATTCTCCTGCGCTACCGGTGGTTGGTGATCATCCCGCTGTGTATTTCTCTTACGGTGGGATTCTGTCTATCCCTGATACTTCCCCGGTTTTATTCCACCTCTACCACCATCCTGGTACAGGCCCAGAAGGTGCCGAATAGCTATGTAAAATCCCTTGTCACCTCGGGTATTGAGGAGCGCATCAGCACCATTTCCCAACAGATCATGAGCCGAAGCAACCTGGAAAAAGTTATTGACCAGTTCGGACTTTTTCAAGGAAGCGAGGGGGAGGGAATGTATTTGGAAGACAAAATAAAAACCCTCCGAAGTCGTATTGTTGTGGATATTACCCGGGACCGGAAGGGTACGGATGCCTTTGCCATTTCATATAGAGGAACCACCCCCGAACGGGTGATGAAAATAACCAATACCCTGGCCAGTTTTTACATGAATGAGAATTTAAAAATAAGAGAAGCTCAAGCTGTGGGTACCAGCGATTTTCTGGATGCGGAGCTGGGAAAAACACGGCAGAAATTGGTGAAAAAAGAGAAGATACTGTCGGCCTATCGCTCTAAATTCATGGGAGGGCTTCCCGATGAACTGGAATCCAATTTAAGAACCCTGGACCGGCTGCAGCAACAACTTACAGATCGTCAGGCCATGCTCCGGGAAACAAAAAACAGCATCGGCAGCCTTAAATTCCAGATTGCCCAGATAAAAGAACTCAGGTCCAGCGTGGGGCAGACCATGGCCCGGCAGATGATAACGGAAGCCGGGGATAATCAACTCCCTTCCAGCGACGTTACCATTCGCCTTGCCCGGGCCCAGCGTGAACTTGAAGATTTGTTGTTGCGGTATACCGACAAGCATCCCGATGTGCTCAAGCAGCGGACAATCATTGCAAGGCTTAAGCATTTGGTAGAAACCGAAGGCGCTTTGGATCCAGAAAACCCATCAGCCCTTGTGGATAACAGAGATTTCGGGATGACTTCTGCCAGGGCAGCCGTTCAAGAGGCGGATATCCAACAGGAGATACAGCTCAATCAGCTGAAAAATGAGGTGGGGCAGATCCAGCGGGATATTAATGATATTCAGCGGCGCATGAAGGTATACCAACGCCGGGTGGAAGAGACCCCCCAGCGGGAACAGGAACTCCGATCACTGGAACGCGATTACACTAATATCCAGGGAATCTACAGTTCGCTCCTGGATCGAAAGCTGGAGGCAGAACTTTCGGTGAACATGGAAAAAAAGCAGAAGGGAGAACAGTTTCGGATCCTGGATTTTGCCAGATTGCCCCAGAGGCCCATTTCTCCAGATGTGAGAAAATTGTTTATATTTTCCTTTGCTGCCGGTGCTGGGACAGGTGGCGGGATTATTTTCCTTTTGGTATTTTTTGACGGAAGCATTCGACGGGACGAGGAAATTGAGGCTGTTGCAGGGCTTCCCATTCTGGCCTGTATCGCCCCCTTGAAAATACCGGGAGACAGGGTTAAAAGAAATATTCAATGGGTGGTTTTCTTTTTCCTTGTGGGCTATGTGCTCCTGGTTATGGGCGGGTTTGTTCTTGTCTATTTTACGGGAGTGGACAAGATATTGAATTTTTTTTAACCCAAAGGTTTTCGGAAATGTAAAATGGGAAAAATTTTTGCTGCACTGAAAAAATCAAAGCACCCCAGCCGAGAAAGGGGTAAAAAACCCCCGGTTGCCCCATCACTGAAGCCTCAGCAACCCCAGAAAAAGGTTGAAGGAAAAGTCACTGATTTTTTGTCGGACCCAGTCCCGCAACGGGATGATCTCTGTTCCTCCATACCGGATGATGCAGCGTCCCATGTACAGAATGATACTGGTGCTCCTATACAGGAGCTTGCCAATTCAGCCCCCCACCCACGGGTGGACCCTTCTCCCGGGCTTCTGGAAATCCAGGATCCCCACATATCTCTGATTACCTATACTAAACCCCACTCCCCCGAGGCGGAACAGTTCCGGATGTTGAAAACGGCCATTCTTTTCCCAGATAAGGGAGAACCGCCCCGGACCATCATGATCACCAGCGGCGCTTCCGGGGAAGGAAAGTCTTTTGTGGCGGCCAACCTTGCCGTGAGCATGGCAAACAGCATTGATGAATATGTCCTTTTGGTGGATTGTGATCTGAGACGACCGACCATCCATAAACTATTCGGTTTGCCAGACAATACACCCGGGCTCACCGAATACCTGACCCGGGGCACTCCGCTTTCCAGTCTGTTAAAAAAAATCATGCTCAATAAACTGACTATCCTTCCCTGCGGAACACCGCCTTCAAATCCGTCGGAACTGATTTCATCGGAACAGATGAAGAAAATGCTGCAGGAAGTGAAGTCCCGGTACCAGGATCGATATATCATCATTGACGCGCCTCCCCCCTATGTGACGGCAGAGGCCAATGCCCTGGCACGACAGGTGGATGCCATTGTTATTGTGGTGAAAACTGGATGCTCTAAAAAAAGTGCACTCAAGGATCTTGTGGATACCTATGGCAGGGAAAAAATCCTTGGGGTGGTTAAAAATTATGGAGATAAAGTTAAAAAATATAGTTATGGATAAACTGTATTGAACAAAAGAAGATTATGCTATAAAGTTCATAGTGTTTGACGTTAGCTTTTCAACTTTTGGACTTGCTTCTGAATTATGGTAGTCTGGACTCATCTCAAATAAGTCAACTCGAGAAGCTGGCTTATAATCTAAGGTCGCATAATGCTTCACTTTGATCATCGAGTTATAAGAATGTGGCCACAATATAAAGGGTTAAAAGGCAGTCACGGATGATAGATATCTTTAAACAGTACCATCCTGTGAGAAACATTTTTTTTTTTATAGTTGAAGGGCTTATCATTTTTTGTTCCCTTGTACTGTCTTTCTTTTGGCTGACACAAAGCCATGGGTATATTCTGGATTTTTTTTTATTCTGGCGAATTTTTGGCATCACTGTTATCTGTCAAATTTCCCTTTATTACTTTGATCTTTATGATTTAAATGTTTCCAACACGCTGCCTGAAATTATCATTCGCATGCTTCTGGCCCTGGGTAGTGCCGCCATTGTCCTTGGCTTGATTTACTGGCTTTTCCCGGTGACCGTTGTGGCGACCCAGGTCTTTACGCTGGCCATTGTGTTTCTCATTTTACTGATCCTTATGTGGCGACTTTTTTATATCCTTATTCTAAAAAAGGGATGGTTCAACGAGAGTATCATTGTAATGGGCTCGAGCCCTCTGGCCATGGATATTTTGGATCACATAAATGAAAACCTTGATTGTGGTTACACCGTCACCGCCGTCATTCCAGATGCGACCCATGGGCTTCTTGAGCGGTATGTGGCTGATAAATTTTATTTTTTGGATGAAAAAACAAAGCTTTGTAACGTGGTGGAACAATTCGGGATTCATAAGATCGTGGTGGCTCTGAAAGATAAACGGGGCCAGTTTCCCACCGAAGATCTGCTGCTTTGTAAGGTGTCTGGCATTGAAGTGCAGGAGGGGAATACCTTTTATGAGGCACTGACCGGTAAACTGCTGGTGCGTGAGATCAATCCGTCTTGGCTTATTTTTTCCCGGGGATTTCGCTATTCCAGGGTTACCAACTGCATCAAGCGAATGGGGGATATAGTGATTTCATTCCTGCTTCTTCTGTTCTTCTTTCCAGTGGGGGGAATTACCGCCATTTTCATAAAACTGGACTCCCGGGGGCCGGTGCTGTTCAGCCAGGAACGGGTGGGAAAGTACCGGAAGGTGTATACCATGTATAAGTTTAGATCCATGGTTAAAGATGCGGAAAAAAACAGCGGTCCGGTGTGGGCCACGGAAAATGATCCCCGGGTTACCCGGATGGGTCGGTTCATGCGCTGGTGCCGGCTGGATGAACTACCCCAGTTGTGGAATGTTTTTATTGGTAATATGAGCTTGGTGGGTCCCCGGCCTGAGAGAAAATATTTTGTGGACCAGCTTGAAAAAAATATTCCCTATTACATGGCTCGGTTTGAGGTGAAACCGGGCATCACCGGATGGGCACAGATCCTGTGTGGCTATGGTGCTTCCATGGAAGATACCATTGAAAAATTAGGCTACGATCTTTTTTATATTAAAAATTTATCCTGTCTTATTGATGTGGTTATCCTTGTGCGGACCATCAAGACCGTTTTGTTTGGTCGGGGCGCCAGATAATACGTAATACCCTGCAACCCGACGATTAAGTGTAATTAAAACCTTTGTATTCCGTTGTAGCCCATGATGTGACGGCCCCGGAAAAGAAGTATTCCCGGCAAGCCATGTAACTCAAAGGGCGGAGCTTTACGCTGTGTAGAGCGATGGGAAATAAAAAAGGAGATAAAAAATGGGAATGACAAAAAAGATTGTGTGGGGGATGGGGGTATGGTTTTTGATTACGGCGAATATGGCCATGGCCAGCCCGGCGGTCAAACCCGATAATGCTTATATCATCGGTCATGGGGATGTGCTGAGAATTTTTACGTGGAAGGAACCGGATCTTTCCGTGGAAGCGGCAACGGTACGTCTGGATGGAAAGATTACCTTTCCTCTGGTCAACGATGTCCAGGCGGCGGGCCTGTCTACCATGAAACTGAAAAAAGTTCTGGAAGATCGTCTGGCTGGCTACGTGGAATCCCCCATTGTCACGGTGATGCTGATCCAGCCGGTGAGCCAGCGATATTATGTTCTGGGGGAGGTCCAGCGCATCGGAGAGTATCCCATTGAAAAAAAATTGACCGTCATGCAGGCCTTTGCCGTTGCCGGGGGCTTTACCCAATGGGCCGCCAAGGATGAAATTCTTCTGATCCGACGGCTGGAGGGCAGGGAACAGATATTTCGCATCAATTACAAGGGATTCTTAAAAGGAAAAAATCTGGACAGTAATATTCGTATTCAGGCAGATGATACGATTATTGTTCCATAAGAAAAAATTGGTTTTTGGGGTGAAGAAAAGGGGAATGTACATGTCCAGAACGGTCACTCTGTTTTTAGCCTGTATGGTGTCAGGTAGCTTTCTGTTTTTTTTGAATATTGAAAAGGCTGTGGGTGCCATGAGAACGGTTTTTTATCCTATTCTTTATGTGTCTGGGCACTACTCCGACAACAAAGATCAAACCGAATTAAATAAAAAAGAGGAATATTACACTACCTACGGTACGGCCTTGTCCTTGCGGTTTATCCAGGAAAGTTCAACGGTGACCGTCATCTATAATCCCGAGTTCAACGACCGCAGTACCATGGATGATGGAAAAAATTCCATAGAACACAACGCATCTCTCCAGGCCCATGCCCAGGCCTCCCCCCGAGTGATAATGGATTTAAACCTCGTCTATGATGGTCATGATAGTGATGTGGGCAACGAATCCTGGGAGCACACAGGCAGGTTTACCACCACCGTAGATTTTACAGATAAAACCCGAGCAGAACTGGGGTTAAATTATGTCGATGTATTTCAACGTCAGCAGTTGTCCGGTGAGTACCGGGAGCACGTCGATTATGGCGGGTCAGTGAATGTAATCCATCGGTTCGGTCAGAATAACCAGGCAGGGGTGTATCTCAATTATTCCATTGTGGATTATAAACCGCCGGTGACGCTGGGTGAGAACGACTACCGCTCATATGGTCCCACGGTTTCCCTGTCATATTGGTTTTCCCATTTGTGGGGAATGGATGGGACAGCGGAGTATGAAAAGACAGATTATGATGTCCTTGACGATGATGTGGATACCTGGTCTGGAAATGTTCGTCTCATGCGTCGAATTTCTCCCCGACTTCTGGGATATGCGAAATATGAACATATATACAGTGACCGGAAAATCAATGATGTAACTATGTATATCCCTTCCGTGGGGTTTGCCTGGGATGTTTCAGAAGATACTGGTATTTCTCTGGGTGCCGGGTATATTTTCCAGGAATGGGACACCGAAAATAATGGCCAGTTTTTTATGGACGCCGATGTGTTCAAGGGATTTGATTTGAGCCGTCATACCCGGCTGCACGTCAGCGCCACCAGCGGCATCGACCCCACAAGTGACGTGTCGTCAGATTTCGGGTTCCAGGTTTTTTACCAGTCCGGATTCCTGCTGACCTGGCAGATGCGGGAAAACTTGTCTGCCAACCTTCGGGGGGCCTGGTCCAGGGATGAATTCATAGAGCCGGTGGTGAACCGCATTGACACATCATGGCAAGCAGGGGCTGGACTTACCTGGTCCCCCTGGCGCTGGGGAGATGTTCTTATGTCCTATGGGTATGAAGATTTTAACACCGATTCTTCCCAGCGGGAAGATTACCAGGAGCACCGAGGTACTCTGACCTTTCAGGTGCATCCCACCTATGCGTGGGACGGCGGTCGGGAGGAATCCACCCCGGAAGAAATTAATCAAAGAATTTACAATGACTGACACCATTTTGCTCACAGTGGATGTGGAAGACTGGTTCCAGGTGGAAAATTTTAAACCATGGATATCCAGATCTTCCTGGAATGGACGGGAACTTCGGGTGGAACAAAACTGCCATCGGCTGCTGGACCTTTTTGAGGGGGTACCCGGGGTCAGGGTACGGGCTACTTTTTTTATTTTGGGGTGGATCGCCGAGCGATTGCCTGGGCTGGTGCAAGAGATTGTTTCCCGGGGCCATGAGGTGGCCTCCCATGGAGTTAACCATGAGCTGTGTACCTCCTTGTCCCCCCGGACACTTTTTAATGATCTGGACAGAAGCCGGAAAGTTCTTGAGGACCTTATCGGTGTTCAAGTGCTGGGGTATCGAGCCCCCAGTTTTGCCATCAGCAACCAGATCCTGTCGCTTGTGGATAAAGCAGGATATGCTTACGACGCCAGCTATAACTCCTTTGAACACCATGGCCGGTACGGTAAAATTGACATCAGAGGAAAGCCACGCCAGGGCATTGCTATAGAAATCAATGGGCATTTCAGGGAGTTGCCCGTAAGTAACTTAAATTTATCAACCCACACTGTTCCACTGGGCGGGGGCGGATATTTCCGGCTGTTTCCTTTTCTTTTGTGGCAGCAGGGGGTTCATCGTATTTTAGCCAGGGAAGGGGTCTATCATTTTTATATGCATCCTTGGGAAGTGGACCCTGACCAGCCCCGGGTCCGTCGTGCGTCTGCAGGATTTCGGTTTCGTCACTATGTGAATCTGGGCACCACGTCCACCAAGTTGTCAGCCATGATAAAAGCTTTTGACCATTGTAAATTCGCCACCTGTTCACAATACCTGGGGCGTGTTCTTAGTGAGGGATATCCATGTCGCAACACCCCTTGAAATCAATAAAGAAAAGTGATTCAATCTCCACGGGAAGTCTCCTTGAGAAGAGGTCCGGGACGACATCTGGGGAGGGGCAGTCCACCCGCCGGGGAATTCCTCCATGGGGCTGGCTTGTTATCGGTGCTCTGTTTGCAGTGGTATTCTATCCGGTGATCAAGGGACTGGTTCTGACGTGGAATGGATCTGAAGAATACTCCCACGGATTTCTCATTGTGCCGGTAAGCCTTTGGGTTATCTGGATGAAACGTCACCAGCTTAGAAAAATCCCCTTCACCCCTTGGTCCGGGGGGCTTGCCATGATCATCATGGCCCTGGTGCTCCATGTGTTGGCAAGTTATGCCGCCATCCTTACCCTTGGCCCCCTGGCTATGATTCTTTTAATCCACGGTATGGTGCTTTATTTTTTTGGACCTGTCATGTATCGAAGGATTTTATTTTCCTTGCTGTTTTTGTTCCTTATGGTGCCGATTCCCTCCCAGATTTACTCTGCCATGACCATTCCGTTGCAACTGCTGGTTACCCAAATCAGTACTTTTATCGGCGGTGTCGTGGGCATCCCTATCCTGCGCCAGGGCAACCTAATTCATTTGCCCGAAAAAACCCTGCAAGTGGTGCAGGCATGCAGCGGACTACGTTCTATTATGGCCTTGTCTGCCCTGTCCGCTCTGTTTGGGTATCTGACAATGGATACGCTGGTTTTTCGTACCCTTTTGTTTTTGAGCAGTATCCCCATTGCCATTGTTGTCAACATTGTTCGGGTGGTGCTTATGATCACGGGGTTTTACTTTTTTAATTATGATCTTACCACGGGAATTATCCACACGGTGATGGGACTGTTGATTTTTTTCATTGCCCTGCTGTTGCTTTATTCTTTATCCCTGCTGTTTGCTATGGTGGAGGGAAGAGCCATGCACAAACAGGTTTCTGATGGTGCTCTGGAGAATACAAAATAGGACAATTGAAATTCGAGATTTTGATATCTCTGGCAATCTTATTGAAAAGGCGGAAAGAAATTGAAATGTATTAAAAAACAGACAATTACTGAAATCCATGGCATAATTTTTAAAAAAATCAGGTGATTTGATGCATAAGATCCCCCCCACCAAAGAGATGCATTCAGGAGGGGGAATCAAGGCCCTGGTGGTCTGCCTCTGTCTGGCCGCAGCAGGGCTGATGATTCAGCTTCGGCCTGTCCCTGGAATGGTGAACAGGAGCGACACTCTGCAGCGGGCCGTTTCCGGCATAACAGGCTGGACCAAGGCCCACGATGTTCTGCTGGACGATGCCGTGGTGTCGGAACTACAGCTGGATGACTACTTTAACGCGGTGCTCAATAGTGGCAGAGATTCGCTTGCCCTTTACATTGGGTATTATTACACCGCAAAAAAAGTGGGGGCGGCCCATGACCCCTTGGTCTGTTTTCCCGGGCAGGGGTGGAAGGTGTTTGATCGTCACCAGGGTGAAATCAAAATAAATGCTCTTCCAGGTACCCGATTATCCTATTCCGTCATGACCGGACAGTTAGGATCCCAAAAGGACTTGATTCTCTACTGGTTCCAGGCCCATGACAAAACCAGTGCTGGTACCCTGGGCCAAAAGCTTCACCTGTTGTGGAAACGCATGAAAGGGGAAGGAGAGAACAACGCCTTTGTGCGCATCACTGTTCCCCTGGGGAAGGGTGGTCCAGAGGAGGCCGAGGCCATGGCTCTGGATTTTGTGCAGCGGTTTTATCCTGTTTTTCTGGAATTTGTTTTAAAATAAACATCCAGTTATGATCTGTGAAAGGGTGCTGCCTGTCCGAATGTAATCCGTAACATGGGCCGTATTTGCATAGTTACCGGTTCTTTTTATCTGGACGAGAAGTGTTGTGTTTTGCCGAAAAGTCTGGCGCATACAATCTCCAATAATTGGAAAATGGAAGGATGTAACGAGAGAATTGACAATGATTAAAACTTTAAAATTACTCAAATATCAGTTTCAGGATCGCTATGGAAGGCTTTTGCTGGCTCACTGGATAACCCGGGAATTGCCTGGAGTTTTTGGTGAACGCATCCGTAGAAAAATGTTGGGCAGGTATTTTAAGAGATGCGGTGAAAATTTGATAATCCACCAGGGTTTTCGATTCCGGGGAATCCATCACATTATAGTGGGAGACAATGTTCAGATCGGGGTGGATTCTTTTATTCAGGCCAGTGGTGGGCTGGAAATGGGGGATGATGTGATGCTGGGTCCCGGAGTGAAAATCTGGACGGTTAATCACCGGTTTGAGAATCCACATATTCCCATATATGACCAGGGGTATGAACGTAAGCCGGTGAAGATCGAGAAAGGTGTGTGGCTTGGGGCCAATGTGTTTGTACTGCCGGGTGTAACTATTTCGGAGGGGTGTGTTGTGACGGCCGGTAGCCTTGTTGGGATCAAACGATATCCCCCCTATGCCATTCTTTCGGGAAACCCCTGCCGGGTTATTGGGACCCGTCGCCTTAATCATATCCTATCAGAAAATGACTCCCACAGTATGCCAAGTGTTTATCATAATGAGAGGGAAAAAGGGGACGATTCCCTGAAAACTACCGGGGCAGAACAAAATGAAACTTAAGAGAGAAACGGCGGAATCCCCACTGGTGGTGGGGACAGTAAAAGGGTCTCCGGTAAGAAAGCAGGGTGAATGATGATGCTTGAGTGGCTCTTCTGGGGAAGTATCAGCATGATTATTTACATTTACATGGGTTATCCTTTGTGTGTGTGGCTCTTGGCCGCTGCATATCCCAAAGGCATTGAACGGGGGAAGATGGACGGCTGCTTTGATGAGGACTGCCCCATGGTTTCCATCCTCATTGCCGCTTACAATGAGGCAGATCACATTGCCGTCACCCTGGAGAACAAGCTGCAACTTAACTATCCACGGGAGCGTTTCGAGGTGCTGGTGATCTCAGATGGTTCCACCGATGGTACCGATGAGATTGTAACGGCATTTGCCACTCGTGGCGTGAGGCTTTTGAGACAATCAATACGCGGGGGGAAAACGGCAGCCCTTAACGTTGGTGCCACCGTTGCCAGGGGAGAAATCCTTGTGTTTTCTGATGCCAACTCCCTGTACGAACCCCAAGCCATGACGTATCTGGTGGAAAATTTTTCAGATCCCACAGTGGGGTATGTTACCGGGAAGATGATCTATGTGAACGCTGATAATTCCCCGGTGGGGGACGGCTGTTCTGCTTACATGAAATATGAGAATTTTCTCCGGGAAAAAGAGAGTGTTGTGGGATCGGTGGTTGGGGTGGACGGCGGTATTGATGCCGTGAGAAAGGTCCTCTTTAAGCCCATGCAGCCAGACCAGTTGCCTGATTTTGTATTGCCTTTAAAAGTGGTGCAGCAGGGGTTCCGTGTGGTGTTCGAACCCCGGGCTGTACTGCGGGAAAAAACACTCCATGCAGCAACGGATGAATATCGCATGCGGGTCCGGGTATCCCTGAGAGCTCTGTGGGCGTTGTTCGACATGGTTTTGTTGTTGGTCAATTTGAAAGATTTACGGTTTGCCTGGCAGTTATGGTCCCATAAGGTTTTTCGGTACCTTTGTTTTATGTTTCTTGCCATGGCTTGGCTAAGCTGCGCCTGGTTGGGCCTATCCCGGGGTGGGGGGTATGGTTTGTTTTTCATTTTGCAGAATCTGGGGTATCTGGGTGCCTGGATGGCCCATGTACTCTCCAGGAAAGGGAAAGATCCCGGTCTGCTCTACCTTTTTTATTACTTTGTGCTGCTTAATCTGGCAGCTGGGCACGCTTTTATAAAATTTATCATGGGAAAAAAGCAGGTCCTTTGGACACCCCGCAAGGGATAGTTTTGTTCCAAAAGACGGCATCCTTACATTCCTACTTTACACTTTCATGTGGTAAATTCCCATTTTTCGGTGGTCACCCTTAAAAAGTGTAAAGTACTTTTAAGGTCAAATGAAGGATGCCTAAAAAAAATTTTAAAAAATCTAATGAAGACGGCTGGCCGATGTTATGACTAAGCCCTAAAAGACTTAGTCGTGAATAATTAATTTTTTGGGGTGGTTGGGCATTATTTGAACTTGGATTCGACAATGAAATGGGATGACAATATGAAAAAGCATAGTGTGGTTTTGATATTGCTGGGGGGCATATTCATTGTTGTGGGGGGACTTTGCATGGGAAAAAGCGTTAATGACGACCTGGGTCTGGACAAGGTGTTTTCTGAAAAATGGGACAAACTGGCGGAACAGGGCATTTTTTTCGGTCACCAGTCGGTGGGAGAGAATGTCATGGACGGCATGGTAGCGTTTCTTGAAAAAACACGTGGCATCAATATCAACCTTCGGGAGGTGGTTTCAGGCCGTGATATCCGGCCAGCCCAGTTCTCCCATGCCCGGGTGGGAAAGAACCAGTCCCCCCAGTCAAAAATGGCAGATTTCTCCCGATTTATTGATGAAGGTGCCTCCTGTATCAATTTGGCATTTTTAAAGTTTTGCTATGTGGATGTTGACAGGAATACCCCTGTGAAGCAGCTGTTCCAGGAATACCGAAAAACAATGGAGACCCTGGAAAAAAAGTATCCCCACATCATCTTTGTCCATTTTACCCTTCCACTGAAAACGCCCAATGCCTCCTGGCGAACCAGACTGAAATCCTTCTTAGGTCGAAAATCTTGGGAATATTCCGACAATATCCAGCGCAACGAATACAACCGTGTTCTCCTGAAAGCCTTTGAAAACCAGGCCCCAGTGTTTGATGTGGCCCTTTTTGAGGCCATGGCCGGAGATGGCAAACTTTCCACGTTTCGGGAACAGGGAAAGGATTATCTTGCCCTTCAGGAAGCCTATTCCCATGACGGCGGCCACCTTAATGCTGCGGGCCGACAATGGATTGCTACCCATTTACTTGTTTTTCTGGCGGAGTTGCATCCATGATATTTTACAGAATATGTGAAAAATGGTTTTCCCTTGTGTTGCAAAAAAATGCTGTTTCTGAAGCAGACTGTCCGTTCAATGAGCCTCAAAAATAACCCCAAGCAGGTAATCCCTTCCATGAACCTGGAACAGAGTCCCGTCTCCAATACCTTCAAACATGCCATGATCTATAGCCTTGCCACCATTATGGGCAAGGCCATTGGCTTTATCATGCTGCCGGTATACGCCCATTATCTGCGGGGTGAAGGATACGGTATCATAGGTATGATTGATGTGGTGATTTCGGTGGTGACCATTCTCATCGGATATGGTATTCAGGGTGCCATGACACGGCTCTACTATGAGCGGGAAACGGAAAAGAAACGACACCGGCTTATCTCTACAGCCATTGTTCTGATGTTTTTTGCAGTTGTCCTGACAGGGGTACCGGTGATGCTCTTTGACCGGCAGATTGCCTGGCTGGCTTTTGGCCAGGAAGGCCTCTCCAACTATATCTTCCTGGCCATTCTTACTTTCATGGTCGACATGACAGCCAAGAATGCGGAAACCTTTATTCTCATCCAGCAGAAATCGATTTTTTACGTGTTTCTTTCTCTTTGTAGATTGCTCTTAGCCTTTTCCCTGAACATTTATTTCATCGTTCACCTAAAACTGGGGGTCCTGGGGTATCTTTACAGTGGACTGATCGTTGCAATGGTCTTTACCCTTGTCATGCACATTTACTGCCTGGGTCGCGTGGGTATCCATTATGATCGCGGGGATGCATCGGAAATCCTCAGGTACAGCCTCCCCCTGATTCCAGGGTATGTGGCCATGTTCATTCGGACCAACATCAACCGGATACTGCTCAGGACGTTTCTTAATCTCACTCACGTGGGTGCCTTTGAGATGATTTTTAAATTTGCCACTTTGGTTGGTCTGTTTGTGGTGGAGCCCTTTTCAAAAATTTGGGGGGTGAAGCGATTTGAGATTGCCGAGGATCCAAATGCACCCAAAACCATGGCCAGCGTTTTCACCATGATACTGGGAGTAATGCTTTTTGTGGGACTGGTGCTTAGTGTTGAGATTCCGGTTTTATTAAAGTTGCTTACCCCCCAAGAGTTCTGGCTCGATGGCGGAGTGGCGGCTCTTGCCGTTCTTTCCCTCATTATCTTGGCAAGTTATTATCATTTTTATTTTGGACTGCTCTATGCCAAGAAAACTAAAGAGATATCCATTATTCAGATTGCCACAACCTTTGTGGGGCTCATTCTCTCACTTATATTGGTCAGGTCCTTTGGCATCTACGGAGCTGTTGTTGCATCCTGTTTTACCAATTTATTTCAATGCATCATGGCTTTTTTCATGGCCCGGGGGTACTACCGGATTCCTTTCCAGTGGCATCGGATTACGGTATTGATGTTGAGTTACGGAGTTTTTTTTATGATCATAAACCAGGTGTCTCCAAGTACAACGCCCTCATGGAATGGCTGGTTGAAAGAAACTATTGCCCCTTGGCTGGTTAATTTTATCCACGTTTTTCATCTGGAGACCTTTAAAGATGGGCAGTTTGCCATCTGGGCCGTGGAGCGATTTGGGTTACTGGTGGATGGCCTGGTAAAATTCGCATTGTCATTATTGTTTTTTTTTGTACTCATCCCCGGGAAATATATTTCCCGCCATCGCCTTGCTGCCGCTGTCAGAACCAAGTCCTTTGCGCCCCTGTTTTCACAGAAACGTTGATGTCTCTTTCCTGTTAGAAGGTGGATCACAACTTCGCCCACCTTGTGTTTGATATAAAAATAAGCATTGTTGTTCAAGGTGATTGAGATAGGTAAAAAGCTATCTCCCATAGGTGCCATTTTATAATTAACCCCGAATTTAGCTTACTCTGGCATGCTTCAATGTGGCACAATCGTTTGACTTCATGATCTTTCAAAGGTTCCGTAATAATGCTGAATGTGATTACCCTGGGATATAACCCGTGGTCTGAATTCTGGAAACGCAATCAGACAATTACCTATCTGCTTTCAAAAAAAGAGATAATAAACAGTATTTTATTTCTGAATTCTAAGCCAATAGCTCTGAATAC
>JASFYZ010000434.1:0-10159 GCA_045046665.1 Desulfobacterium sp. | reverse complement strand
AATAAAATATATAATAAATATAATAACTATATAAACTTCATTTCCATATTGAGCCCATGTCTCCCCCTCTTTTTCTTTCACAATTTTTGTTAACCACAGATCACACCACTGCCATTCATCGCATGTTCCGGGAATCATTAAAATTTGCAACTCGATGATTAAGGAACCCGTCTTAAATAATTTGCCCATTTCAGAACAAGCCGCCGTTGAAGGATAGTGTTCCCCTCAAATAATAATATCTACATATTTGACACTTATAACCATATCCAATTGTCTGCTTTTTGGTGCATATCCAATGGCCAACGTTAGAACCATCCTCCAAAAAGCTTAATCATCGAGGGGGAAGTAAAGGATACCAATTCACCAATCAAAGGGAGGATCAATTCATGGAAGACACCATGACCGTATTTACTGCAAGTAAACATTGCAATGTATCATCCAAAACCATTATCAATTGGGTAGAGGCCGGTCACATCAAGGCTTACAAAACAGTGGGGGGCCACCGCAGAATCAAAAAAGCTGACCTTGAGGAATTCATGGAGGCCCAGGGCATTCCCATCCCCCATGCCCGGGAAAAAGGAAGTGGCAAAAAAATTCTGGTGGTGGATGACGATATGATCATCGTAGAGTCCATTGTTCAGTCCCTGGAGGAGGACGAATATGATTATGAAGTCATCTCTGCCTCGGACGGATTTGAAGCAGGTCTCCAGGTCAACCATTTCAAACCGGATCTACTCATCCTGGATATCATGATGCCGGATATCAAGGGGTATGAGGTGTGCAAAAAAATAAAATCAACCGAAGAGACCGCCCACATCAAAATCATCGTCCTATCCGCCTATCTTGACGATGAAAAATTCCAGCAAATGAAGGATAATGGTGCGGACATGTGTCTGTCAAAACCCCTGCCCCTGTCCCAGTTAAAAAATGAAGTAGCAAGACTGCTTGGACTTAAAGAATAGGAGGCCTATCATGAGCTTGAAAGACTCACTGGAAAAAAAGAAATTTGTCGTAACCTCGGAGATACAGGCCCCCATGGGGAATGATGATCCCCAGGAACTGATCAAAAGTTTGAACAGGGTTAAAGGGCGGGTGGACGGCGTTTCACTGTCTGAGGTGGAACTTGAAGGGGTGGTGGGAGACAGCATCCAGGCCTGTGATCTCCTTCGCCAGAATCGTTTTAATGCCATTTATCAGACCACCACCAGAGATAAAAACCGATTTCAACTCCAGCGGGATCTCACCCTGGCCCATGAGGCCGGTGTGGAAAATCTCCTGGTGTTCACCGAAGACTATCGCATTTCCGGGGACAGTCTCCAGGAGTCCATGTTTTTCCATGTGGATTCAGGAAAACTGTCGTCGGTGCTGGAACACATGAAACAGGGTCAGACCATTGACGGCAATGCCCTGGATCAAAAGGTGGATTTTGTGTTGGGTTCTGGAGTGGAAACGCCCTGGGGAAGAAATCTTCCCAAACGGGGTATGGAGGAGATGGAGGATATGATCAATGTGGGAACCGGCTATTTTCTCACCACCCCGATCTTTGATCTGGATCAGTTTGAGAAATTCATGAAACAGGCGAACACCTTTGGGGTACCGGTCATCGCCGAAGTGATGATCCTTCGCACCGGGGGCATGGCGAAATTTCTGAACCGCCATTTTAAATCCGGAATGGTACCGGAATGGGCCGTGCAAAAATTGTTGAAGGCCCCGGATAAAACCCGGGCCAGCATTGAATTGTTTGCCGATACCATCAAAGGACTTAAGGACCTGTGCCAGGGGGTGCACATCATCACCATTGGCGGTGAAGACAAGCTTGGCGAATATCTTGATGCAGCTAAATTACGATAAATATCCTGGTTTTTAAGGAGGGATAATAAAAAATGACAGATTCAATTGCGCTTGATGAGCTCACCTGCGAATTAAAAAACGAGGTGGCAAGCCGTATTCCCGATGCAAACCTTGACCTGTGTCTCACCTGCGGGGCTTGCACCGGTGGATGCCCGGCCAGCGGGCAGTATAACATGGACCCCAGAAAATTCTTACGCATGCTGCTCCTGGGCATGGATGAAGAGATTGTCAAAAACCCCTGGGCCTGGGTGTGTACCATGTGCGGTCGCTGTGTCACGGCCTGCCCCATGAAGATTGACATCCCCAAACTTATTTTCAATGTCAGGGCCGCCTGGCCCCGGGAAAAAAGGCCCAAAGGTATCCGAGGTTCCTGCGACCAGCACATCCGATCGGGCAATGCCATGGGCGTTCCCAAGGAAGATTTTGTATTTACCATTGAAGATGTGGCCGAAGAGATCAAGGAGGAACAACCCGATTTTGGTGGGCTGAATATCACCGCAGACCGTGTCGGTGCCCACATGGTGTTAAACCAGAACTCCCGGGAACCCGTCACCGAGCCCGATGAGATGAGTCCCTTATGGAAGGTGCTCCACCTCACCGGTGCGGACTGGACCTATCCCACGGTGATGTGGGGGGGGGAAAATTATTGCATGTTTCTGGCCGATGACGAAGGCTGGCGATATATCATGGAGGAGTTTGCCCACCACATCGAACATACCATTGAGGCCAAAGTGGTGGTCAACACCGAATGAGGACATTCCTACTATTCAATCCTGGAAGGATTGAGAAAATTTGACATCCCCCACACCTTTGAGCTGAAAAGTATCATTGAACTCTTTGCCCTGTGGATCAGAGAAGGCACGTTAAAGGTCAACGCCGACTGGAACAAGGATCTTAAAGTAAAATTCACCGTGCAGGACCCCTGCAATATCGCCAGAAAAATTGAATCAGACCACATCGTGAATGACCTCAGGTTTGTCATAAAAACCATTGTGGGAGAAGAAAATTTCATCGACATGATTCCCAACAGATCCAACAATTTTTGCTGTGGGGGCGGAGGCGGTGCCCTCCAGGCCGGACACACCGAACAGCGACGGGCCTATGGAAAAATTAAATTTGACCAGATCATTGACACCGGGGCAACCTATGTCATCACCCCCTGCCACAACTGCCATGCCCAGATTGAAGATATCTGCCACCACTATGGCGGTTCCTATCACACGGTCCACCTCTGGACCATCATCTGTCTTGCCATGGGCATCCTGGGGGAAAATGAGCGGACCTATCTTGGCCCGGACCTGGCGGAACATGGACTTGAAAAGGAGGAGACATAATGACCGGAAACCAAATTGGATCTGTAATGGTTGTCGGCGCTGGCATTGCAGGGATTCAAGCCTCCCTGGACCTTGCCGATGCGGGTTATCTTGTATATCTTGTGGAAAAAGATACCGCCATTGGTGGTGTCATGGCCCAGCTGGATAAAACCTTTCCCACCAATGACTGCTCCATGTGCATAATTTCTCCCAAACTTGTGGAGGCGGGACGGCATCTCAACATTGAACTGATGCCCATGACCACGGTGAATGCCGTAAATGGCAGTGCCGGTGATTTCACGGTGGGCCTCACAAAGGCCCCCCGGTTCATTGACTTGGAAAAATGCACCGCCTGTGGCGAATGTCATACCGTGTGCCCGGTAGAGTTGCCCAACCCCTTTGATGAAGGCCTGTCTTCCAAAAGGGCTGCATTTAAACTCTATCCCCAGGCCATGCCCAGTGCCTTTGCCATTGACAAGGGGGACCGGGCACCTTGTAAACTCACCTGCCCTGCCGGCCTCAATGTCCAGGGCTATGTGCAGATGGTGAAACAGGGTAATTACAAAAAGGCCCTGGAGATCATCATGGAACAACTGCCGCTTCCCGGGGTCCTGGGACGTATCTGCCCCCATGAGTGCGAAGATGCCTGCCGCCGGTGTGAGGTGGATGAGCCCATTGCCATTCGGGATCTGAAACGACTGGCCGCTGATAAGTACGATGCCAGGGACATTGAAATTGAGTGCGCACCGGATACAGGCAAAAAAGTGGCCATCATCGGATCTGGCCCGGCAGGTCTTTCCTGTGCCTACCATCTGGCCATAAAGGGCATAAAATCCACCATATTTGAGGCCCTTCCCAGAGCAGGCGGCATGCTCCGGGTGGGTATCCCCGACCACCGTCTGCCACCGGAGGTACTGGATAAAGACATTGAGGTGATCACCCAGCTGGGGGTTGAGATAAAACTCAACACCCCCCTAGGAGGCGATATCACCATTGATTCCCTTTTGAATGATGGGTTTGATGCGGTGTTTCTGGGCCTGGGCGCACATAAAGGCATTGGGCTTGGCATCCCCGGCGAGGATCTGGACAATGTGCGCCAGGGCGTTGATTTCTTAAGGGAGTTAAACTTAACCGGGACCACCCGTGTGGGTAAACACGTGGCCATAATCGGTGGCGGAAATGTGGCCATTGATGTGGCAAGAAGCGCTGTAAGACTGGGGGCTGACAAAACCACCATTCTCTACCGCCGGACCCGGGAGGAGATGCCCGCCTGGGAGGAGGAGATTGTTGCCGCCGAAGCAGAAGGCATTGAGATTGTTTACCTTTGTGCTCCCCTGGAAGTTTTAGGCCAGGATGAGGTTCTCACCGGACTAAAATGCCTTGGCATGGAGCTGGGCGAACCCGACAAATCCGGACGACGACGTCCCGTTCCCATCCCTGGCAGTGAGCATGAGATTGCCATTGATCAACTGATTCTGGCCATTGGACAGACCCCGGACACCACTGCCATCTCCCCTGATGGCGAAATATCCCTTACCCGGTGGGGAACCACTGAAGTGGATGACATCACCTTTGAAACCCATCAAAAAGGGGTCTTTGCCGGTGGGGATGTACAAACCGGGCCGGGTGTGGCCATTGGTGCCATTGCCGCAGGTATGGAAACGGCAGAATCCATTAAAAAATACCTTGCCGAGGAGGACATGAAAGCGGGTAGAACGGCTTTTACATCCGCCCGTGAACAGTTACAGGAATCTTCCAACTATACCCCGCTGTCCCATGATATTGGCCAAACCCCTCGTTATGGAATCCAGGAACTATCCCTGGCAGACCGCAAGGGAAATTTTAATGAAGTGGAACTGGGGTTTGAAGAAATCCAGGGCCAGCGGGAGGCGGATCGCTGCCTTAACTGCGGCTATTGCTCCGAGTGCATGGCCTGTGTGGATGCCTGCCTTGCCGGAGCCGTGGACCATGCCATGACCCCGGTGGTCCAGGAGATCCATGTAGGAGCCATTATTTTATCCCCAGGGTTCACCCCCTTTAATCCAGAACCCTATAAAACCTATGGGTACGGTACCTCCCCCAACATTGTCACCAGCATTGAGTTTGAACGCCTGCTCTCTGCATCCGGCCCCCATGAAGGGCATCTGGTGCGCCCCTCGGATGAGACGGAACCCAAAAAAATTGCCTGGCTCCAGTGCGTGGGTTCCCGGGATATCAACCAGGGTGATCACAGTTATTGCTCCGGTGTCTGCTGCATGTATGCCAACAAACAGGCGGTGATTGCCAAGGAGCACAGTGAGCACCCCCTGGACACCGCTATTTTCTTCATGGACATGCGAACCCACGGCAAGGAGTTTGACAAGTACAACATCCGGGCCGAGGATGAGAACGGGGTGCGCTTTATTCGCTCCAGAATTCACTCCATTTTTCCCATGAAAGATCATAGATTGCGCATTGATTATGCCACTGAATCAGGTTCCACTGTCCAGGAAATTTTTGACATGGTGGTGCTTTCCGTGGGACTTGCCCCCTGTGCCGGGGCCCAGGAACTGGCAACGGTGATGGGCATTGAACTCAATTCTCATCAATTTGCCGACACCCAAAACCTGACACCAGTGAATACCACCCGGGAAGGCATTTTTGTGTGCGGCGCCTTCCAGGAGCCCAAGGACATTCCCATGTCCGTCATGGAGGCCTCGGCAACGGCCACCATGGCCGCCAGAATGTTATCTCAACAGCGCTGGTCCCTCACCAGAACCCGGGAGCTGCCACCGGAACGGGATTTTTCCGGCATGGCGCCGCGCATCGGCGTTTTTGTGTGCAATTGCGGCCTCAACATCGGTGGTATTGCCGATGTGCCTGCGGTGCGGGACTATGCCGCCACCCTGCCCTATGTAATCCATGTGGAAGATAATCTGTTCACTTGTTCCCAGGATACCCAGGAGCAAATTAAAGAGATCATCCTGGAAAAGGAGATCAACCGGGTGGTGGTGGCATCTTGTTCCCCCCGCACCCACGAGGCCCTGTTCCAGGAAACCATAAGAGATGCAGGCCTGAACAAATATCTGTTTGAAATGGCCAACATTCGGGATCAGAACACCTGGGTTCACATGAACCAGCCGGAAAAAGCCACCCAAAAGGCCAAGGATCTGGTGCGCATGGCCGTGGCCAAAGCCGCCCATGTGGAGCCCTTACACCAGGTTAAGCTTGCCATCAAAAGATCCCTGTTGGTGGTGGGGGGCGGTATTGCAGGAATGGAGGCCGCCCTTAGTGTAGCCCAGCAGGGGTTCCAGGTATGGCTGGTGGAAAGGGAGGATTTCCTGGGCGGTGTGGCCCGGGAGTTAAGATCCACCTGGCAGGGAGAACCCATTCAACCCTACCTTGAAAAAAGGATCACCCAAGTTCAAACCCATGAGCACATCACTGTTTTCTTAAACACCCATGTGAAATCAACCACGGGCAGTCTGGGTAATTTTATCACCACCCTTTCCTCCGGAGAAGCCGTGGAACATGGTGCCACCGTCATTGCCACCGGCGGAAAGGAGTATCAGCCCAACGAGTACTGCCATGGTGAACATCCCCATGTTCTCACCCATCTTGAAATGGACAAGGTTCTTGAAAACGAAACACCCCGCATTAAAAAAAGCCGATCCGTGGTGTTCATCCAGTGTGTGGGGTCCCGGAACAATGAAAATCCCTATTGCAGCAAGGTGTGCTGCACCCACAGCCTGAAAAGTGCCATGGAGGTGAAAACCCTGTCTCCCCTGGCCCGGGTGTATATTCTCTACCGGGATATCAGGTCCTATGGATTCCGGGAGGATCTCTATCAAAAGGCCCGGGGAATGGGCATTATTTTCATCCGATATGACCTTGAAAAAATGCCCACCGTAAAAATCGATGATGACAACAGCTTAAAATTAACAGTGGAAGACCATGTACTTAAGATGCCCGTCACCATTCGTCCTGATTTTCTGGTGCTGGCATCGGGCATTGTCCCCCATGAAAATAAACATCTCTTTGAAGCCTTTAAAATACCGGTGAATGAAGAGGGATTTCTGGTGGAGGCCCATGCAAAATTAAGACCCGTGGATTTTGCCTCGGATGGTCTGTTTGTGGCAGGCCTGGCCCATTTCCCCAAACCCGTTGAGGAGACCATTGCCCAGGCAATGGCCGCCGTGGCAAGGGCCATGCGCATCATCTCCCGGGATGACATCATGGTGGGGGGCATTGTGGCAACGGTGGAACAGGAACAATGCGCCGTGTGTCTCACCTGTGTGAGAACCTGCCCCTATGAAATCCCCTATATCCATGAAGATGGATATGCTGTCATTGATCCGGGGGAGTGCCATGGCTGTGGATTGTGTGTGTCCGAGTGCCCGGCCAAGGCCATTACCCTGAACCATTTCACCGATCGGCAGATACTTGCCAAAACCCATGCCCTGTTCAACGTGGCATAAGGGAGGACAGACCCATGACGGATTCCTTTGAACCCCGAATCATTGCCTTTTGCTGTCAATACTGAGCCTATGCAGCCGGGGACCTGGCAGGTTCCATGAGATTAAGCTATCCCAGTGCAATAAAGGTGCTGCAGGTGCCGTGCACCGGCAGGGTGGACATCCTCCATCTGCTCAAAGCCGTTGAAGACGGTGCCGACGGTGTCTATGTGGCCGGATGCCTGGAGGGGGAATGTCACTACCTCACCGGCAATATTAAAACCAAGAAAAAAGTAACCTATGTGAAACAACTCCTTGAAGAAATCGGCATGGAGCCGGATCGGGTGGAGATGTACAACCTGTCTTCGGCCCAGGGGGGACGATTTGCAGAAATTGCCCGTGAGATGACGGAGAAAATCCGACTGCTGGGGCCCACACCCATAAAAAAATAAAAATAGAGGTGAACCATGATAGTTGCCGATCGTAAACCACTGACGGAAATATTGACGATGATAGAGGCGAAAAAAAAGATCCTCATTGTTGGATGCAAGGGGTGCGTCACCGTTTGCAATACCGGTGGGCTCAAGGAGGTGGAAATCCTGGCCGCTTCCCTGGGCATTGCCCGGAAAAAAGAGAACACCCCCTTAACCATAGACACCACAATCATTGAACGCCAATGTGACAATGAGTATGTGGAACAATTAAGTGACACCGTTAACGACTATGACGCTGTGCTCTCCATGGCCTGTGGCGTGGGTCCCCAGTTTTTGTCCGAAGCCTACCCCGGCCAGAAATTTTTTCCCGCCGTTAACACCACCTTTTACGGTGGGGCCGTGGCCCATGGCATCTGGGAAGAACGATGTGCCGGTTGCGGCACCTGTATTATCCACGATTTTGAAGGCCTTTGCCCCATTGCCCGGTGTGCCAAAAGCCTTCTCCATGGTCCCTGCGGGGGATCGTCCCAAACCAAATGTGAAATTAACCCAGAGACCCAATGCATATGGGATCTCATTGTCTCAAAGAAAATGGAACTGGGAAAACTGGATGATCTTTTGGGGGTCAGGGAATTAAGAGACTGGCGATCCGCCAGGGATGGCGGCCCCCGAAGAAGCATCCGAGAAGAATTAACCCAGTAACGGCCGCGTGAGCCACCGACACAACAAATACAGATAAGGAGAACACCCCATGAGTGATCTGAAATCAGGAAGCAACCTTGAAAAAGTGCTCACTGCCGGCCATTTTGCCTTCACCGGCGAGTGCGGTCCCCCCAAGGGGGCCAATGTGGAACACCTTGTGGAAAAATTTCAGCATCTTAAAGGCAATGTGGATGCTGTCAATATCACCGACAATCAAACCGCTGTGGTGAGGATGTCCAGCCTTGCCGCATCCCACCTCATGGTGCACGAGGGCATGGAACCCAATTTTCAAATGGTGTGCCGGGACAGAAACCGCCTGGCCATCACCAGTGATATACTGGGTGCCCAGGCATTGGGCATTAAAAACATGCTCTGCCTTTCCGGGGATCACCAAACCTTTGGCAACCATCCCCAGGCCAAGAACGTCCATGACATTGACTCCATGCAGCTAATCAAACTGGTGACCACCATGCGGGACCAAGGCACCTTTGCCAACGGCGAAGAGATTGATGTCCGGCCCCGGCTCTTTGTGGGGGCCGCCTGCAACCCCTTTGCCGATCCCTTTGATTATCGGGTCCACCGCCTGGCGGCCAAGGTGGCAGCAGGGGCGGATTTTATCCAAACCCAATGCATTTACAACATGGATAAATTCCGGGAGTTTATGCGTCGGACCGTGGACATGGGACTCCACGAAAAATGTTATATTCTTGCAGGAGTGACCCCCATGAAAAATGTGGGCATGGCAAATTTCATGAGAAAATTTGTTCCCGGCATGGATGTACCGGACGCAATCATTAAACGCCTCAAGGGTGTTGAAAAAAAAGACCAGGCAGAAGAAGGTATTAGATTTGCCATAGAGCAGGTGGAAGAGTTCAAAGAGATGGAGGGCATTGCCGGGGTCCATATGATGGCCATTGAGTGGGAACATAAAGTCCCTGAAATTGCCCAGCGGTGCGGGGTACTTCCCAGACCTTCAGTTTAAGTCCAAGGAGGACTATTACAGACTTTAAAGCCCTTAACCGCAACGGTTTTGGGCTTTTTATTTTCCCAGGAAGTCCCATACTGTTTCTTGTCATCAGGGGGGTCATTTTTCAGTTAGAAAGAGGGGTCTCGTTTGGGTTGTAAATTATAGAAACGCTTGCTGAACGAGACAAGCGCCTGAAAATGATAACAGGGGAATCTTGCCTCTGGCAATTGTTTTGAGGGTTCGAGCCCATCTGGGCACACCAAACTTTACAATGCACAAAGTTTGATCTTGGATTAACGTTTGTGCTAAGTTGCCCCCAAAAGCTCTGGGTTTACAAAAAAAGAACTTGGCTTTTTGGGGTCTGTCTTTAGCTAATTATTAACTCTAACCCTACTGTTCCCTTCAACATGTTTACCGTAATTGATAACCATTAAATCCACTATTTCTGGTACATCAAAA
>JASFYZ010000433.1:0-8583 GCA_045046665.1 Desulfobacterium sp. | reverse complement strand
ATATGGTTTTTCAAAAGGATCAGAATTTTAGATTTAGAAGGCTAAAAAAATGTATGACCTGATAATAAAACAGGCAATGATAATTGATGGCACAGGAAAACCCGGCTGGACAGGAGATGTGGGTATAAAAAATGATAAATTTACCGCCATCGAGCCATCACTTGAGACTGCAGATACCAGTGAAACCGTCGATGGCAAGGGGCTGGTCATCGCACCTGGCTTCATTGATATCCACACCCACTCAGATGATTTTTGGCAGGAGGACGCCCTTTCCGAAATCAAACTACAGCAGGGTGTGACCCGGGAGATTCTGGGCAACTGCGGTGTTTCAATGGCACCCATGGCCCCCCAATCACAAGATATTGTTGATTTTCGAGATGCCTTAATCAGTCTAAAAAAACACAAAAATTTCACAAATGGATTTTCATTCAAAGATTACAAAGCATTTCTTGAGGAAAAAGGACTATCCAATAATGTAATGGGGCTCATAGGCCATGGCACACTTCGCATGGCAGTCATGGGTTTTTCTGATAATATTCCAGATCAAAATCAGATGGAAAAGATGAAAACCCTGATGGATGAAGCCATGGATCAGGGAGCATTGGGGGTGTCCACAGGACTTATCTATGCGCCGGGTATATTTGCAAGAACCCCTGAACTGGTTGAACTTTCACGTATAGTTGCAAAGAAAGGTGGATTTTATGCTTCCCATATGCGCAATGAGGCAGAAGAAATCCTTGCATCCATTGATGAGGCCGTTACCATTGGAAAACAGGCAAAAATTCCTGTTCAGATTTCTCATCTTAAAATAACAGGTAGCAGAAACTGGGGGCTTGTGGATCAGGTCATTGAAAAATTGCTGAATGCCAGAAAAAACGGAATTGACCTGACCTGTGACGTATACCCTTATTTTTCATCCTCAACCTCATTGACCGCACTGATTCCCCCCTGGGCCATTGAGGGTGGGGTGGAACACCTGATCCCCCGAATGCATGATGCCGCACAAAGACAAAAGATTATCCATGACATCAAATATGGAATTCCAGACTGGGAAGACATGTACCACAATGCAGGGTGGGAAAAAATCACTATTTCCCAGTTCAATTCTGTGGGGAAGAAGGAGATTGAGGGAAGAACAGTTGCTCAAATAGCCAGACATAAAAAAACAGATCCCTTTGAGCTTATCCTGGATCTCATAGAACAGGAGGGGGATGGCGTTAAAATTATCTCTGAGACCATGAATGAAAAGAATGTGGGGACTTTTCTAAAACTTCCCTTTGCCATGGTGGGGTCGGACAGTCACTTTTCCAAGGGTAAACCACATCCCAGGCTTTATGGAACTTTTCCCAGGGTAATCCGCCGTTTTGTCCGGGAACTGAAAATTTTAACCCTTGAGGAAGCCATCTATAAAATGACTGGATTGCCAGCACTTCGACTCAAACTCAAAGATGCAGGTCTAATTAAAGCAGGTTACAAAGCAGATGCCGTGTTGTTTAATTCTGAGACCATCTCCGACCAGGCTACCTACCAGTCTCCAAACAACTATCCTTCAGGGATAGCAAGGGTTATTGTCAATGGCAAGACTGTGATAAATGATGGCGTTCATACAGGGGCAAAACCAGGGAAATTTGATTTCCTGAACCGATAGGAATAATCGGCATCCTTCATATCACACCAAAAGTACTTTACACTCTTTGGGGGATGATTCCCAAAAAATGGAGTCCTTGTTCAAATAAGTGTAAAGTAAAAATGAAGGATGCCGAATAATCATCATAAATTGGTACAAGGGACACAGTTTACGCGAGGCGAATGGCTTTTTCAGGGCAGATTTCCTGGCAGAAAAGCTTGTGATCAGAAAAAAAGAGGGGGCTCTATTCACCCCAGGATAAAGTCTTTTTTAGAGGGCAATTATCCGGGATATCACTACCCTGGCGATAGACCTGCAAGACCTCAACGGATTTTGCAGCAAGTTGTCTCCTGACTTCCCGCCTTCTTCCCTTTACCCTGGCAATTTTCATGGACTCATAGGTCGTTGTTCCGTGGCGCATCCAGGCAATCACAGCTGCTTCAGCCCGTTGGGCAACGGGAATTCGCTGGGTCCTGGCCACCGTCCGGCTACCCACGGGCGTTGCGTGTTCTGTAATTTTTTCCGCCAGAGCTATGGCCTGGGCCTCATATATTGGATGAAAATTTAAATAACTGACCACTTCCTTATAGAACTCACCGACATAGGCCATCTGTTTGGCACCCCGCCTGGTAAGTTCTCGTTTTCGCTGCTTCTCATATTCCGGGGTCAATCTTTTTGCCTGGATTTCTTCCCGTGATTCCAGAATATGGGCAGCATTGGCCCAGATTCCCTTTGAGACCATACGCCTGCCCTTGCGTACCTGTACGACCCAGGTCGAACCCTTTGCTTTCACACTTCTGGTTATGGCAGCGTCGCCTGCGGGCAAAAATTCCCAGTCATGGGGAGGGGACAGGGTTTCACTCGACGGTGACAAAACCGTTCCACGGATCTTGCCGGGTGCGACAATAGAATGAGTATAAGTCATAAATTATATCCTGCATCAATACGTAAATTCCGTTTAAATTGTTCTTCCTTGAAATTGCATACCCGTAAGAAATATGCTAAAAGACGATCTTTTTCTGGCAATCTGGGTTAATTCATAAAATTTGACTGCCTTGAATAATTCCACACCAGATAAATTTTTGCAATTAAATTAATGGCACCTCATAGGTGCTTTTTAAATAAAAGGGAAAATCCCATGAGCGGCCCACACAAAGTAAGAGCAATGATGAAAAGAGAAGTCCAGAATGCCCAGCGGCGTTTCCGGCGTCAAAAGCAGAGAAATGTATTGGCAAAGCCGGGCATCCATGAAATGATCATTGTGCTGGATCATCTCAAACCTTCCTATAATGTGGGCAAAATTTTCCGCAGTGCCGATGCCTTTGGGGTCCACCGAGTGGACCTGGTGGGCATTGAGCACTTTGATCCGGCCCCGGGAATGGGGGGATTTAAGCATGTTCCAGCAAAATTTTACGATAATTTTGACGAGTGCTACCAGCCCCTGGCCCAGAGTGAATATACCCTGGTGATCCTGGAACCGGAAAAAGGCACCTCGCTTTTTACCACCCCCCTTCCCCGAAAAAGCGCCTTTGTGCTGGGCCATGAAGAGTTCGGTATCAGCTTTGATCCAGATCAATACGCCAACGTCATGCGGGTGGCCATTCCCCAGTTTGGAAAGGTGCAGAGCCTTAATGTGAGCATTGCCGCATCTATTGTGATGTATGAATATGTCAAACAGCATGGGTCACCTACCCCTCCTGAATCAAAGATTCAGAAGGGGGCTGTCTGATAATTCCAAGGTACAATAAAAATAGAAATTCAAGCGTATCCAGCATAAACCTATGCTCCTCGGCAGGTAAAAAATAATTCTGGAAAAATACAACGGCCATCTTGCTTGAATCATTGAATTTATAAAATCCCTGCCGGGACAAAAGAACAAAGCAAAAGAACAAAGCAAAAGACATTGACAAACCCTAATAAGTTATAGATCATAACTAAAAATTTATGACATGAATATAAATATGACATGAATATAAAAAGGAGTAGACCATGGGTAAAAAATTGCTGTTAGGGATATGCATCCCATTGGGGATCATCTGTCTTTTGATGGGTTGCAATGACAAGATTGAACCCGGCACCACCGAGTCAAGCCCCCCAGCAACCATCAGTACAGCTGTGGCGGTGGCAGCTATCAGCAATCAACCCTTTATTTACGAGGCCCTTGGCACCATAACCGCTCAGAACTCCAGCACCCTGTCCGGCAAAATCATGGGCACCGTCAAGGCGGTGAATGTCAAGGAAGGTGATGCGGTAAGCAAAGGCGATATCCTGGTAATTCTGGACGAACGCCAGGTGGCCGCAGGTCTGCGCCAGAGTGAAGCCGGCCTTACCGGGGCCAAAAAAGCTGAAAATGCCGCCATATCAGCCCAGAATGCAGCCCGGGCAGGGGCTAATCTTGCCAAAGCCACCTACAAGCGATTTGAAAAATTATTCCAGGAAGAATCCGCCACCCGCCAGGAATTTGAAGAGGCCCAGGCCCGTCACCTCCAGGCCCAGGCAGCCCTGGCTCAGGCCCAGGCCATGGTTTCGGCGGCCCGATCACAGGTTCAACAGGCCAGGGCTGCGGTGTCCGGGGCCGGTATTTTCCAAAAAGATGCCACCATCCTTGCCCCCTATGACGGCATTGTCACCGCAAAGATGATCAACGTGGGCGACCTGGCCTCCCCTGGCCTCCCCTTTCTAACCCTTGAAAAAATCGGGGGATTCCAGGTGGAATTTCTGGTTCCGGAACATCATATTCAGGCGCTGGAAATGGGCCAGACCATGGAGGTCAGCATCCCGGCCCTGGCAAATTTTCCCCCCATCACCGGTACCGTCAAGACCATTGCCCCCACAGCAGATGCAAAAAGCAGATCCTTTAATGTAAAAATGACCCTTCCAGAAAACACCATGCTTCGATCCGGAATGTTCAGCAGGGTCAGCATTCCCGTGGGGGATGGTGGCATGCTTTTGATTCCGGAGTCCGCCCAGCTCACCCAGGGACAGCTCACCGGATATTTTCTGGTGAATGACAAAAATATCGCAAGGTTCCGCCTCATGAGAACCGGCAGACACTTTAAGGATCAAATTGAAATCATCTCAGGCGTGAAACCTGGTACCCGCTATATTATTTCTCCCCCACCAGAATTAAAAGACGGCATGAAAGTGGAGGGTAAATCATGAGTCTCAAGCAAGGGCCAGCAGGTAAAATAGCGGCATTTTTCATTGATTCCAAACTCACGCCGCTAATTATCATTGCATCCATTCTTCTGGGCATTGCAGCGGTCATTGCCCTTCCCCGGGAAGAAGAACCTCAGATCATTGTTCCCATGATCGACGTATTTGTAAAAATGCCCGGGGCCAGCGTTAAAGAGGTGGAACAGCGGGTGACCAAACCCATGGAAAAATTATTATGGGAAATCCCCGGGGTGGAATACATCTACTCCACCTCCATGCCCGGCATGTCCATGGCTGTGGTTCGATTCCTGGTGGGACAGGACGAAGAAGCCTCCATTGTAAAACTTCAATCTAAGCTCATGTCTAATTATGATCGGATTCCCACAGGGGTCAGCCCTCCCCTGATCCGGCCCAGATACATTGATGATGTCCCCATCCTGGCCCTGACCTTCTGGAGCGAAGAGGTGGATCATTACCAACTCAGACGACTCACCGCCGAGGTGGAGGATCTGATAAAACGGGAACCCAATGTCTCCATCACCACCATCATCGGCGGTGAACAGCGCCAGGTGAGTGTCCGTCTGGATCCCAGCCGCCTGGCCGCCTATGGTCTGGATTTGGAGCAGGTGGCAAATCTGGTATCTGTTGCCAACCAGGCGTCTGATTCTGGTAGTTTTCCCTCACGGCAGGGGCAGATTGTCATCCACACCGGTGGTCTTCTTAAAAATGCAGAAGAGGTGGGCCGGGTGGTGATCAACGTCTCCAACGGTCATCCCGTGTATTTAAGAGACGTGGCAGAGATTGAAGATGGCCCGGCTGATCCCGGGCAATATGTTTTTTTCGGCACCGGCCCTGCCGCTGGGGAAAAAAAGATCCCCAAAGTGGATGCAGCCCGGGGAGTCTGGCCCGCCGTCACCCTCACCGTGGCCAAAAGAAAGGGCACCAATGCCGTGGGTGTGGCAGAAAAGGTGCTGGAACGGGTCCATGATGCCAAAGGAAGAATCATCCCGGACAACGTCCACATGACCATCACCCGTAATTATGGGGAAACCGCCAAGGAAAAATCCAACGAACTCCTGTTTCACATGCTCATTGCCGTGGTGTCCGTGACCATCCTTATATGGTTCACCCTGGGCCACCGGGAATCCGGGGTGGTGGCCTTTGCCATCCCTGTCACCCTGGCCCTGACCTTGGCCACTTTTTATCTTTATGGGTACACTCTGAATCGCATTACCTTATTTGCCCTGATTTTTTCCATCGGCATTCTGGTGGACGATGCCATTGTGGTGGTGGAAAACGTGGTGCGCCACTACCGCCTTCCTGAAAACCGGGGTCGTTCAAAGTTCGAGGTGGCCCTTGAAGCCGTGGATGAGGTGGGCAATCCCACCATCCTTGCCACCCTGGCGGTGATTGGTGCCATTTTGCCCATGGCCTTTGTGGGGGGGCTCATGGGGCCTTACATGCGCCCCATCCCCATGGGGGCTTCGGCGGCGATGTTCTTTTCTCTGCTGGTGGCCTTTATTGTCACCCCCTGGGCCTCGGTGCGGATGATCAAAGTGGAAGAGGGTCATGGGCAAAGCAACCATACAGACCATGACGGTGATGACTGGTCCACACGATTCTACCGAAAAATTATGGATCCATTGCTCCATAAACCTTTATGGCAATGGGGATTTTTACTCTCTGTGGTAGCTCTTTTGATCCTGGCCTGCGCCATGGTGGGGGTGGGCATGGTCCGGGTAAAAATGCTTCCATTTGATAACAAGAGTGAATTCCAGGTAATTTTAGATATGCCGGAAACCGCCACCCTGGAAGAAACCACGTCCGCAACCATGGAGATGGGGGATTATCTGAAAACCGTCAACGAGGTGGTGGATTACCAGATATACAGTGGCACAGCCGGGCCTTTTAACTTCAACGGTCTGGTGCGCCATTATGATCTTAGAAAAGGGCCGAACATGGCTGATATCCAAGTGAATCTGGCAGATAAAAGCAAGCGAAAACAACAGAGTCATGGCATTGCCAAACGGGTGAGACCGCCTTTAAAAGCCATTGCCGACAAGTACGGGGCAAGGGTAAAAATTGCTGAAGTACCCCCGGGGCCACCTGTTTTATCCACCCTGGTGGCAGAAATATATGGTCCGGACTATGACCAGCAAAAGGAACTGGCCCTTCAGATAAGAGATATTTTTGAAGCCACCGAAGGGGTGGTGGATGTGGACTGGTACATGGAAGAAAATCAGGTGCGGTATCAACTGGACATTGACCAGGAAAAGGCAGCCCTTCACGGTATCAGCGTCAACCGGATTGCCAGAACCCTGCAGGTTGTTCTGGAGGGAAGACAGACAGGACTCCTCCATCAGCCCCTGGAAAAAGAGGATGTGCCCATTGTGCTCCAGCCGTCCCTTGCCACCCGGGCCGGAGTGGATCGTCTGGGCGCGGTAAAAATCCCCGCCGCAGATGGTACCCTATTATCTCTTTCCTCCCTGATACGGGTACAGGAAACCCAGCCAGACCGAAGCATCTATCATAAAAATTTGATGCCTGTTGTCTATGTCACCGGGGATGTGGCAGGGGCAAAAGAGAGTCCGGTATATGCCATCCTGGAAATGTGGAAAAAAATTGATGCCATCACCACACCAGAAGGGTGTAATATTTCCCAGCACACGGCGGCCCTTCCGGAAAGTGACCGCCACCTGTCCCTGAAATGGGACGGGGAGTGGCACATTACCTATGAGGTGTTCCGGGATCTTGGCCTGGCCTTTGCCGTGGTACTGGTTCTTATCTTTGTGCTGGTGGTGGGGTGGTTTCAGTCTTTTTCAACGCCCTTTGTGATCATGGTGGCCATTCCCTTTTCTCTCATCGGGATTTTGCCAGCCCACTGGGCCATGGGGGCCTTTTTCTCGGCCACCTCCATGATCGGTTTTATTGCCGGGGCGGGTATTGTGGTGAGAAACTCCATTATTCTGGTGGATTTCATTGAGCTCAGAATTGCCCAGGGCATGCCTCTGGATCAGGCGGTGATAGATGCCGGGGCCGTGCGGTTTAGGCCCATGATGTTGACGGCGGCGGCTGTGGTGGTGGGGGCTTCGGTGATTTTATTTGATCCCATTTTCCAGGGCCTTGCCATCTCCCTCATGGCAGGGGAAGTGGCATCCCTTTTATTTTCTCGCATGACGGTGCCTGTGCTATATTTTATGGACAAACGCTGGGAGGCTGGACACATTAAACCGGCTGATAGCACCATGGAATAATTGAAAATTATGGAGGGTGTGGTGAATGGCTGTGGGGTTTATGCAATGGCACATAATGTCCCCATCTTAAACTTGGCCATCGTTAGAACTAACCCCAAAAGGAATGTGAACACCTCACAGGTCAGGTTTGTTTTATAAAAGAATCCCTTAATCAAAGGGCAGACCGTAGGGGCAAAATCTATTTCTGCCCCTACGTGTGGGCAAAGCAAAGAGAAATACAAGATTTGCCCGTGGCATTTATAAGGAGAAATAGATGATACGATTATTTAAAAAGAATAAAAACATACTCTGGCCAGTATGGCTGATACTGACATGGTTCATGGCCTTTCCGGCCCAAGGTCTGGCAGCAGATTTGACCCTGGCCCAAGCGGTGGATAAGGCCATTTCCCATAACCCCGGGCTCCAAGCAGCCCAGTTCCAGACATTTTCAGCCCGGGAGAAAATTATCCAGGCCCGGTCCGGTGCCCTGCCCCAGGTATATTTCCAGGAACAGGTCAACCGCACCACCAATCCCATGTGGGCCTTTGGTACCAAGCTCAACCAGGA
>JASFYZ010000432.1:0-9049 GCA_045046665.1 Desulfobacterium sp. | reverse complement strand
TTATTTAGTGTTTTTTTTATAAAACTCACATGGTTTTCCACAGGATTGGAATACAACGACACTTGGCAACTGATTGGTTTTAAATCCCATTGCCTTACAACCTTTGGGATGTTGTGAGTCCCATGTTACATAGAAGAATATGCACTTAAAACAATTTTTTCTATGATTTTTTAACATTTAGTACCTGATCCGTGAAAAATTAAATCCGAAAAATAAAAAAAGCTGCGAACAAATATTGTCCGCAGCTTATATATTCTATGGTGCCGAAGGGGAGATTTGAACTCCCACGGGTCGCCCCACACGCCCCTCAAGCGTGCGTGTCTACCTATTCCACCACTTCGGCATAATCCTTATCTTACTTAGTACTGTCTGTCTGCACAGGTGCTTCTGTCTGTGCGGGTGCTGATACATTTGACATGATTGTATTGTCGGCTCGATGACCTGCATTGTAGGCAAGTGTCAAGGAAGTCAGCATAAAAATAACCGCAACCGCAGTTGTTATCTTTCCCAGTATGGTTGCCGGACCGGAACTACCAAACAGCGTCTGTCCAGAGCCACCCCCAAAGGATGCCCCCATGTTTGCGCCTTTTCCGGTTTGCAGAAGAACGATGAGAACCAAAAGTACACTGGCAATTATATGGATCGAGAGAATTACAGTTGTCATATTTTATCAATCAAATTTAATTATTTTAATAAAAGTATCAGCTTCAAGACTTGCGCCGCCAACCAGCGCACCGTCAATATTTTCCATAGACATCAGAATTGAGACGTTGTCTGGCTTGACCGAACCACCATATAGTATGCGAGTGGCATTTGCAAGCTCTTTTCCAAAAATTTCCATTATCAAAGACCGTATATATTGATGGGTTGTTTCAACTTCTTCCGGTGTTGCTACATTGCCTGTTCCAATAGCCCATATAGGCTCGTAGGCAATGACAAGTCCGTTCAACTCATCGGCAGAACGAAACTCTTTTAACCCATTTCGAATCTGTTTGTCAAGCACATAAAAAGTCTTTTCTTCTTTTTTTTCCCCATCGGTTTCACCAATGCAGAGAATAGGGGTCAAATGGGCTTCAAATGCGGCCTTGAGTTTTTTACAAACGCTTTCATCGGTTTCATGAAAATACTGGCGACGTTCCGAATGGCCAATGATAACATAGTCTGCGCCAGCAGCCTTGATCATCTCTGCGGACACCTCCCCTGTGAATGCCCCCTGTACTTCATAAAACAGGTTTTGGGCACCGGTCTTTACAGGGGTTCCGGTAAGGCATTGGCTCACCAGGGGAAGAGAAAGCAGGGTGGGGGCGATCATAATATCCCTGTCCTGTATATCCCCGGCCAGTTGCGCCAGCTTTTCGGCGGTGGCCACGGCCTGTGGGCCGCTTTTAAACATTTTCCAATTTCCGGCAATCAAAGGTTTTCTGCTCATGTCTGCTCCTTTTTACAGTCAGTGGGGTCAGGGTAAAGATTTGGGGGTAAAGGCAGAATCCAACAAAAGAGTTAACAACGCAGACCCGACCCACTGATTATTCAAGTCATTCTCGTAAACATTCGGGTTGATAATATAAATGTTTGGACAGTGCCCCATCTTCGCCTATTTGGGACTGCGTAGCATACTAATGCTATATGAGCAGGCCAAACTTAGGTGAATATGGGGTGCTGACCGAATATTTACCTACTTTCTTTGCCTTTGAGGATGGCACTGGCCTGGGAAATGCTTCGCTTGCCGTATTCCACCAGAATCTGGACGGTCTCCCTCAAAGGGGTTTTATCCCTTATTTCCATGGCCTTCATTAGAATGGGCAGGTTGACGCCACTCATCACCTCAACCTTATCCTCTTCAAGAAAGGAGTAGCTCAAGTTGGAGGGAGTGCCACCGAACATGTCCGTAAAGATGATGACCCCCTGGCCATGCCTTATTTTCTTAATACCATTTTTGATTTTTTTCAGCAGTGCATCTGGGTTTTCCTTGATATCAATGGAAATGGCGGCAAGATTTTCATATTTCATGTCCATTATAAATTCAAGGGTCTCTATGAGAGACTGCCCTAATCCGGCATGGGTTATCACAAGAATTCCTGTCATATTTTCATTATATCCCTGTTGATGTCTCTGTGTGTGATGGTAGCGGTCTTTTTTTTCTGGTTCAGGTATTCAAAGAGTTTCCTGGCTATGGCAACGCTGCGGTGCCGTCCCCCGGTGCATCCAATGGCTATGGTCAGATAAGCTTTCCCTTCTTTTTCATACAGCGGAATTAAAAAATCAAGAAGGCTTCGGCATTTTTCAAAAAATTGAACGGCCTCATTTGTGGTTAGAACAAAGTCCTTGACTCCACGGGATTCTCCATCCAGATCTTTCAGCTCGGGCACAAAGTAAGGATTTTTTAAAAATCGCATATCCATCACCAGGTCTGCTTCCCTGGGAAGGCCATATTTAAAGCCAAAGGAGAGGATATTGATCTTAATCCGGGATTTTATGGATTTTTCTTCCTGGGCAAGGGCCGTTATTTTTGCCTTGAGCTGGTGAACGTTCAGGGTGGAGGTGTCAATGATAATGTCGGCGGTGCTTCGAATGGAAAGCATTTTGTTTTTTTCGGAACGGATGCTGGCCACCAGGGTCTTATGGTGATCCACGGGGTGGTGTCGCCGGGTTTGGCTGTATCGACTCACCAATATATCTTCATCTGCTTCAAGGAATATGGTTTCCGCGTGAAATCCGTTTTCCCGCAGCTCTTCCATGATGCCGGTGTAATGGGACAGGAAATCCCCGGCTCTCATATCCATAACAAAGGCAAATCCATTGATTCCAGAGGCGTTTTGAATGGGAAGTTCAAGGAATTTAGGCAAAAGGGGCATGGGCATGTTGTCAACGCAATAGAATTCCGTATCTTCCAGCGCTGCCATGACCGTACTTTTACCAGAACCGGATAGGCCGGTTATGATGAATAGTTTTGTATTTTTCACGCATGATCTCCCGGCGGATGGTGACTGTGGTCAATGCGTTTCCTCTGTCCCTGGCCTGTATATGGGAGGGGCTGAAGCAAGCCAGGGAGAACACGATATCATGCGTGTTTCCCCTGGCTTTAAGCAATTGAACTCAGAACTCGTCATCCACATCATGGATGACTTGAACGATGTCATCCACGTTTTCAGCTTTCATTAACCGGTCCTTAAAATCGTTCTGCTTGAGCAGGCGTGAAATCTGGGCCAGCACCTTCAGGTGGCTTCCTGTGGAATTTTCCGGCGTAATCAGCAGGAAAAAAATATGAACCGGTTTGTTGTCCAGGGAATCAAAATCCACACCGCCACGACTGAGTCCAAACCCCACCACAATGGAATTGATGGCGTTAAGTTTTCCGTGGGGAATTCCAATTCCTCCTCCGATTCCCGTGCTGCCGAGCTGTTCTCGTTCCAGCAAGACTTTTAAGATGTGCTGGCTGTCGGTCTCTGTCATGCCGGATACCGCGGCTGCGAGTTCCTCCAGTACGCCTTTTTTGTCATTGGATTTCAGATCTGCAATAATGGCAGATCTGTGAAGAATCTCTGATATTTTCATGTAGGATTACACCTGAAGTATATAAAATATTAGTTGCGGGGCTGTATGAGACCCAGGTTTCCATCATTACGTCGATAAAGGACGTTGACGCGCTCTGTCCGGGCATTGCTGAAAACAAAGAAATTATCCTCCCCTGTAGTGAATTGGCCCACTGCATCGTCCACATCCATGGGTTTCACGTCTATGGATTCCAGCACCACTTCCGGGCCTGGGATAATCTCTGGTGAAGGAATGGCACTTTCCGTATCGGGCATGGCCGGGCTGACAAAGGCGAGATCCTCATCCTTGATACTCTGTTTGTTGCCGGACATGTGCCGTCGACTTTTTTCCTTATTTTTTTTGATTTGTGATTTAAGTTTTTCCACGAGCATATCAATGGAAGAGTACATATTTTCCGATGATTCCGTGGCATGGAGTTTCATTTTATCGCAAATTAGGGTGATTTCAACAATATGTCTAATTTTTTCCACGGAAAGCACCACATTTGCCTCTGCGGGATTTTCCAGCATCTTGTCAAAGCGATCCATCTTTTTCTGAACATAGGACTTTAAAGCATCGGAAGGATCAATTTGTTTGAAAGTTACGGTTGTGTGCATAGTATTACCTCCCTAAAATTGTTTTCGTTTGCTGGATGGAAGAATGTAGAGCATCTCCCTGTACTTTGCCACGGTTCTTCTGGCAATGGTTATATTGTCCTCTTCTAATAGTGCTGCCAGTTTTTTATCACTCAACGGGTGTTGGGAATCCTCTTGGGCCACAAGGTCTTTGATTCTTTCCTTGACGCTTTCAGAGGCCATGGCATCGCCATTGGTGCGTCTGATGGAGCTGTTAAAAAAATATTTCAGTTCAAACATCCCCTGGGGGGTGTAGGCGTATTTATTGGTGGTCACCCGGCTGATGGTGGATTCGTGCATTTCAATGTCTTCGGCAACGTCTTTGAGTATCATGGGCTTTAAATGGGCAACGCCATGGTCAAAAAAATCCCGTTGAAATTTGATGATGCTTTTCATCACCGCATAAATGGTTTTTTGACGTTGGTGAATGCTTTTAATCAACCAGGAGGCTGCCTGCATTTTTTCATGGAGATAGGCCTTGGCATCCTTGGGTATTTCCGTGCCGTTGGAGATAGACTCCTTGTAGTAGCGGTTGATTTTTAGCTTGGGAAGGCCATCATCGTTCATGACAACCTTGAAATCATCGCCATCCTTATATACATAGATATCCGGCAGAATATAATGGGGTTCTTCCGAGGAAAATTTCCGCCCAGGCTTGGGTTCCAGATATTTAATCACATTCACGCAGGTAATTACGTTTTCAATGGTGATATTCAGGGTGCCTGCTATCTTTTTATAATTTTTATTTTCAAGGTTTTTGATGTGTCCTGAGATGATTTTTTCAAGGATGGGGTTGTCAATGCCCAATCGTTTGACCTGGATGAGCAATGCCTCTTTAAGGTCCCGGGCGCAAACGCCGGGGGGGTCAAAGGTCTGCATGGTGGTTAGAACGGTTTCCACGGCTTCCAGCTCAAATTCACCGGATTCGGCAATTTCTTCAATGGAGGCCCTCAGATATCCGTCAATATTGAGGTTGCCAATGATCAAGCTGCCGATCTGTTCCTCTGCTTCCGCGGGACTGTTCATGAGTAACTGCCACTGCAGGTGTGCTTCCAGGGTAGTTTTCTGGCTGGTGAAGGCCTCGTAGTTGGGGGCTTCCTGATGATCTCTTTCCGTGTGAACCCGGCCGGTGGAACTATATTCATTGATATAACTGTCCCAGTCAATATCATCCCGGACCTTCTCCTCAATGGTGACCTCTTTAACCGGCTCTTCCGTGGGGGGGACAGGTTCCTCTTCTTCCACATGCTGATTTTCTTCTGGAGTATCTTCCACCGCTTCTTCCAGAGCGGGATTTTCTTCCATTTCCTGCTGTATCATACCGGCAAGCTCCAGGCGGGAGAGTTGGAGCAGTTTGATGGCCTGCTGCAACTGGGGAGTCATCACCAACTGTTGAGTCAAAGTTAAGTTTTGTTGAAGTCCAAGTACCATATCAGAGTTTAAAGTCATCTCCCAGATAGATTTTACGTGCCAACTTGCTTGATGTGATTTTTTCGGGGGTGCCCGATTCAATCACAGTTCCCTCATTCATGATATAAGCGGTGGTGCAGACACAAAGTGTCTCCCGTACATTGTGATCGGAAATGAGAACGCCGATGCCTTTTTTTGTCAGTTGAACAATTATTTGTTGGATATCTGCCACGGCAAGGGGGTCAATACCGGCAAAGGGTTCATCCAACAGGATAAAGAGAGGATCCGTGGAAAGGACCCTGGCAATTTCAAGCCTTCTGCGTTCTCCGCCGGAAAGTACGCTTGCCTTTTGATGGGCAAGGTTGAAAATACCCAATTCTTTCATGAGAGCATCTGTTTTTCCAGCAATATCCCCTGGGGGATCGGGCAACACCTCCAGCACCGCGGTAATATTTTGTCGAACGGTGAGTTTCCTGAAAATGGATGCTTCCTGGGGAAGATACCCGATGCCGTTTCTTGCCCTCATGTACATTGGATAGTCTGTAATTTCCTCCTGGTCAAGGAAAACCTTGCCTTCATCAGGTTTTATCAGCCCCACTGCCATGTAAAATGTGGTGGTTTTTCCGGCACCATTGGGGCCCAGCAGGCCGGTGACCTCACCGTGCTTCACACAAATATTCACATCTTTTACAACGGTTCTGCCATTGTAAATTTTTATCAGATGGTTGAGGCTTAATTCCGGCATGATTAATTTGTTCCAGGCTTGGGGGTATTGGAATCAAAAAAAGCCTCCACCCGTCTGTTTTCACCACCTTCCACCACCACGCGACGGGTGTCCTGGAATAGGGTGATTGTTTTGCCGGTGACATAATTTTTACCCGACAGCACCGTGGGGGATTTTCCTGTAAGTACAATGGTTTTTTTTGTGGTGTTGTAAACTGCTTTATCTGCGGTTGCCGTAGCATCCTTCTGGATTACCTTGACATTGCCCGTAGCAATGAGTTGCTTGACGTTATCATCGGGCGCTTGAGCATCTACTTTGACTGCCCGGATTTTTTTTTCAGCTTCGGAATAGAGCAACACTATGACATGGTCTGCGTGTATGGTGGCATCCAGTCTTGTGGCCACCACATTTCCGGTGAACTCCACCTGGGAATTCATCTCATCAAACATCATGCTGTCCGAGGTGATGTGCACTTTTTCTGCTGGGACATCTGTTGTTTTTTCCGCTGCCTGGAGCCGGGCCGGGCCAGCGATATTGCTCAATAGGCAGGTCAGGGTCAGTGTTGTTAAAAATATTTTTTTAAGATTCAATATTGAGCACCCTTTCGGTCATTTGTTCTCTGAAAAAGACCCCTCAAAATTACCCTTAAGATGCACCACATGCGCATTGAGATTCACAGTTAATTGATCTGCTGTGAGCCTTGCCTGGGGTGTTGTTAGAACTACCGGAGTCGTTGAATATATTATATGTCTTTTCTTTTCATATTGCAACCGGTCAGTTTCCAGACGTCGGTCCTGGTGACGGACCACCACGGTATCGGAAAAGGTCATATCCTGGGTTTCGGTGTCAATGCTGCCCGACCGGGATGTCAGGTGAATTTCTCCGCCATTGGTGAGGAAAAAATGGGCAGAAACATCCTCCAGAATAGCCAGGTGCTCTTCCTTTAAAATGCGGGCGGATGTGGCATCCAAGGTCCATTCTTTTATGCCGTTTCGGGTGGATGTCTGGCGCATGGCCCCAAGGGCAATCAAGGTCTTGGAATCAATGCCGATGTTTTTTATCACCGGGTCCTTTGAGGTGATGCGGTTGACCAGGTACAGGGAAAAAAGCGCTGCCACCACACACCCCATGATAATGGCCAGGGTAAAAAGGAGCCTGTTTCTGCCCCGGAGTCCAGATTTCATGCCAGAAATCCCTGGACCATTTTTTCCCACACCCCTTTTGCCTTGAGGATATTTTCACACACCTCCCGCACGGCCCCATGGCCTCCTTTGCAAGTGGTGATGCCATGGGCCCGGGATAGAAGTTCAAAGGGGGCATCGCTGACGGTGAAAAAAAGGCCCACCGAGTTATAGACCGAAAGGTCCGGCAGGTCATCGCCCATGAAGGCTGTGTGCTTTGCTGGAATTTTTGTCCGGGCAAGGATGGTTTCAAAGACCTTTGATTTGTCTTTAACGCCCTGGAAAACAAGATCAATGCCCAGGTCCCGGCATCGCATGAGCAAGGCATCGGACTGCCTGCCGGTGATGATGCCCACCTCTACACCGGCTTTCATCAACAGGCGTAATCCCAGTCCATCTCTGACATTAAAGGTTTTGATTTCAGCCCCGGTGTCAGAATAGATAACACTGCCATCGGTCAATACCCCATCCACATCCAGCAGCAGCAATTGAATGTCTGCCATGTCATTGATTGGCATTATCATCGGGCTGCCTTGATTTTGATCAGGGAGGTCAAAAGTGCTTCCATTTCCTGGAGGGGAATGGAGTTGGGGCCGTCACACAGGGCAGCATCTGGGTTGGGGTGAGTCTCAATGAACAGACCATCGGCCCCGGTGGCCATGGCGGCCCGGGCCAGAGTGGGGGCAAATTTTCTTTCTCCAGCCGATGCGTTTCCCTTGCCCCCGGGTAGTTGAACACTGTGGGTGGCATCAAAAATTACGGGCACCCCCATCTCCTGGATGATCTCAATGCCCCGGAAGTCCACCACAAGATTATTGTATCCAAAGCTGGTGCCCCGTTCGGTGATACTCACCTGTTGGCACCCGGCAGACCGGGCTTTCTCTATGATATTCTTACAGTCCCAGGGGGCAAGAAACTGTCCTTTTTTAATGTTCACCGGTTTGCCTGTGCGGGCGGCGGCCACAATGAGATCTGTCTGGCGACATAAAAAGGCCGGGATCTGGATAAAATCAAGAATCTCAGCTGCTTTTTCTGCCTGATCTGGCAGGTGAACATCGGAGATTACTTTTACCCCCAGATCTTGTTTGATTTTCTTAAGAATTTCAAGTCCTTCATCCATGCCAGGCCCCCTAAAGGCATCAAAGGCGGTTCTATTGGCCTTGTCAAAGGAAGCTTTAAAAATAAAGGGGATGTCCAGTTTGTGGGTAAGTTCAGCCAGAACCTGGGCCACCTGGTAAGTGATGTCATAATTTTCAATGACACAGGGGCCAGCAATGAGAAAAAAAGGGGCTTTCCCCTTGGGATTTATATTTTGCAAAAAAGGATTCATTTTATCACCGTAATTTTTTAGGTGTTGGGTTCTGGGGAAGGGCGGGGTCAGACTTGGGGCGGATGTCAGGCTTGTCTTATTAGCGTTATCAACCATAGCCTGTGCAAACGCCAACTCCACCGATAATGCCAATAACGCAAACCTGAGCCCCATCGCTACCCCCATCGTTAATAAAGCCCCTGACCGGAATAATGGGAATGAGCCTGCGGGACTTGCTTGTTTAAAACTTATATTT
>JASFYZ010000431.1:0-12840 GCA_045046665.1 Desulfobacterium sp. | reverse complement strand
GATTTTGGTATAAGAGCAAGATGCATCACACGAGTAATAGTGACTGTCCCTTTGAGTTTGCATTAATAATGTTCAGGTTATTTAGTTTCTATTCCTAAGTATCCCTCAAACTTTTAAATTCAAAAAGTTGAGTCATCCAGCAGGAGAAAATGGGTGGTCATTAATTCAGGTTCAATATCTGTCTCCATGACACCACCAAATTCGTCTTCAAGTTCGTCAAACAAAACTGTCACCACATCTTCTATACTTTCATTTAATTTTTTCCTTCCCGAGGCCTGTTCCAGCCACAGGATAAAATCTGCTCTTTTATCGGGTGTAATTCGTCCTTTTTCTTCGTTTTCACCCTTCCTGGAAAACAGTGCCTGGAAAAAAGGCTGGAACCGAGATAAAGGGATGGACGTAACATTCACATCCATATCCAAGCATGCCCGGGACCACAGGGTCAGCAAAAGCGATTTCCAGGTAAGCAGGCTTGGGATATCAGCGGGTATTTCCGGGTCAATGACGCCCATCAGATCGTCCATTTTTTGGATAAGGGACAGGCGTTGTGCACTTTCCATAAGATCATTGAGACTGGCAAAGGGACGATACAACACCCCTGTAATATAATTATCAAAATATAACGGCCTTGCAAGGAGAAGTCCCCCCACCACCCCCAGCCAGGTTTCCCCGAGAAAGGACAAGGAAAGGCCCCGGGAAGCCATCCAACTGTCTTCAACCCACTGCCCCGTAGTTGTTTTAAGCCGAATACCGGCACCCGAGGCCATTTGAAAAACAGTTTCAAGGGAATAGGTCATGATGATGGTCATGCCATGGGAAGGAAGACATGCTTCTGACTGCCCATGGATTATTTCCAACCCCAGGGAGAGATACCCACAGGTTTTTTTAACCACACTGTCCATATCTTTCCGGGATTTAATGGTAATTTTATCCGCAGAAATCACACGATTTACCAGGGAGGCAAACTCAGCCTGAAGATTCATCAGGGCCGTTTCTTCCACCACCCCGTTAAGGGCCTTGGCAAAAAGACTCGCATGGGGCATCAAACTGTCTGCAAACAGGGGAAAAACAGGCAGGTCCGTTCCCAGCCAGGGTAATGAGAGCCAGGTGGATGCCCGGGGGGTGATATCCTTCAACGCCAAGGGCTGATAAACACCCGAGGCTTGGTAATGGGGTAGAAATCCCTTTTCTGCCATTCGGACATTTCTCAGTCGATATTGTTCTTCCTCTGTTTCCGAAGGGATAACAGCAGAACTCTCCATGAGCACGGCCTGACAGATGGAAAGATCCATCTGGGCCAGGGAATTGAGCATCCCGGTGATCAGGGACTCTGCTCGTTCCCGATTTTTTTCCAGCTCGCCTGCGGGATCTGCATCATCTTCATCCCCCAGTGCCAAAAAACCCACTTCATTGACCACATCCTTTACCTCCGGAGAAATTTCAGGAAATCTGAAATAAAATTGATAATCCAATGTGGTAAAGTCATCCCCAAAATCCGAGGGATCTTCATCATGTTCAAGAATCCGAACCTCCATACTCTTGAAAAAGTAGTATTCCAGAAAATCAGGTTTTTCTTTTATAATCCATCGAAGAAGCCGCTGGGGATCTGCTTTGAAAAGCATTTCCAGGGTCTGGGTCATGCTGGGAAGATCCACCCTGTCTCCCTGCCACACATCCATATCCAAAAAATACTCCCATTGCTGGGACGATGCCAGGGAAAGTACCGGAAAAAAATCGTCCACACCAATGTGGTGCATGAGATAATAGAGATCCTGATCGGGAAAGGATTGAATCAGAGTGGCCGGTTGGTCTGCATCCAGGATGGCCTCAAGGGCCTGTTGGGACTCCTTGACAAGAATTTGTGACCGTATTTTTAAAAGTGCTTTCTCTTTTCTGATGGCATTGGCCACCTGATAATCCGTCATTTGCATGCTTATTTCCTATATATAAAAAACCATGAAACTTATGCTGCCAAAGTAAGCTAACAAAGATAGAACATGGTTCGGCAGTGTCAATGCTTTGCCCCATTCCAGGGCGCACATTTTACCAAGAGCAACATACCAGGCAAGGCAGCCAGGGTGCAGCAAATAAAAAAACTTTCCCATCCAAGATGTTTGGCAAAAAATCCCGTGGGGGCTGCGGCCAATACCCTGGGGATTCCCATGAGGCTGGAGAGCAGGGCATATTGGGTGGCGGTGAATCGCTTGTCGGTCAAGGCTGCCATAAATGCCACATAGGCGGCGGTTCCCATACCAGAAGACAGATTCTCAAAGGCAATGACCCCGGACAACAATCCAACACTGTGTCCCACCACAGCAAGCCAGGCAAAGCCTGCGGTGGAAAGGGCCTGGAGCAAACCAAATATCCACAGGCTCCTGTTAATGCCTATTTTCAACATCAACATGCCACCTGTGAACGCACCCAGAAGAGTGGCCCAGAAGCCAAAAAGTTTCACCACCGTCCCCACCTCGGTCATGGAAAACCCCACATCCAGGTAAAAGGGGGTGGTCATGGCCGAGGCCATGGTGTCCCCAATTTTGTACAACATGATAAACAAAAGAATTAACAGGGCCCCCTCCCGGGAAAAGTACTCCCGCAGGGGATCAATAACAGCCTGGGCCAGGGTAGCAGGCTGCCCATGGGCTTGTTCCGGCTCCGGTGTCATCACCGTTGCCACCATACCGGGAATAAGCGATGCTGCCATAATCAGGTAAACCAGGGAAAAGGAGATGTGATCGGCAAGGATAAGCCCCCCCCCCGAGGCCAGCAACATGCCCGCCCGGTAGCCGTAAATGTACAAAGAGGAGCCCAATCCCAGCTCTTCGTCACTGAGATCCTCCCGGCGGTAGGCATCCACCACAATATCCTGGGATGCACTGCAAAAGGTGACCAGAAATGCGGCAAAGGCCACCATCCAGGGGGATTGTGCTGGATTCATGAACCCCAGCAGCGCAATGGACAGAATCAAGGCCACCTGGGCCACCAGGAGCCACCCCTTTCTTCTGCCCAAAAACGGCAGGGTGAACCGATCAAACAGGGGTGCCCAGATAAATTTCAAGGTATAGGGCAGCCCCACCAGGGAAAAGGTACCGATGACGGTTAAATCAACCCCTGCCTTTTTCATCCAGGCCTGGAGCACGGAAATGGTTAAGAGCAGGGGAACCCCACAGGAAAAACCCATAACCAGGGCCACCACCATTTTTCTGCTGATAATTTGCTGTATCATGGAACGGCCGGAAGTTTGACACTCATCTGGTACCATTTTTTTTCAGGCTCCTTTGGGTTTCGGGGGTTGGTCAGTCATAAGACTCTCAGCATCTTTTGATCTGAACCAATATAACCATTTGAAATTATAAAATCTGAGCCTTTAAAAAATTTTTTGTCCGGGCATAATAAATTCAAAAGATTATAAAATTTTATCACTCTAAAGTTTGGATTTACAGGCATCAATATAAGGCTGAATATCCCCATGGGTCTGAAATTTTTCAAGAAAAGTCAATGCATCACTGAAGCGTCCAAGGTTCATGAGGCTCACAGCCATACAGATATTCAAGGATTTGTCATTCCCAAAGTGGATCAATGCTTTTTCCATCAGCGCCACAGCCCTGTCAAAGTGCCGCTGCTTCTGGTGGAGCATGCCAAACCCCAGATATGCCCTGGCATCCGGTGCATAGGAAAGGGCACGCTCATAGAGCAGGGCCGCTGTCTTTAATGGGTTTTTTACCTGGGGATGATTGCTGTAATCCCCATGGCTGAAGGTCATGGCCAGTCTGGAAAGAAAATCGGCATGAAAGGGATAAAGTTCCCTGTTGTCAACCAATTCTGTATCAAGGGCATATTGCTGAATCCTGGAAAAAAATGTATTGCGAATTTCTTTGCCAAAATTAGTCACCTGTTCCAGATTAAGATTCGGGTCCAGCTGGAACCAGGGGATATCCTCAATTTTTTGATTCCAGACATCTGCGGAAATTTTTTTCCGGGACAGAAGATCATTATATAATTGGGTGCCGGGAAAAAGGACCAGAATATAGGAAATCAGACTCAAGGGTTTTATTTGCTCAATGAGATCAACGGTCTCCTGGATGGTCCCGGGGGTTTCCCCGGGTGAGCCATATATAATATAGGCCCGGGGTAAAATACCAAAGGCCCGGGTCATTTCAAAGGCCTTTACAATACGCTGTGTTTTAAAGGGTTTCCCAAGGGCTTTTCGGATTGTTTCAGATCCACTTTCCACCCCGAAACTGATTTGAATGCACCCGGCCCTTCGCATATTAAAAAGGATCTCTTCATCCAGGAAATCCACCCGGGAGATGGCCACCCAGGTGCATGCCAGATTGCGTTGAATAATTTCACCACATACAGCAAGCACCCGGGCCTTATCCATGGTAAAGGTATCATCGGAGATAAAAAAATGGGTAATTCCCCGCTGGATGAGCAATGCCATCTCATCCACAAACCAGGTGGCAGAATGAAATCTCACATGGGATTTGCCCCAGAATTGAGGGGAACCGCAGAATCGACACCTGCCAGGACAGCCCCGGGAAAGGCTGATGTGTTGATAATCAAAATAGGTGGCGGGATGGACAAGGGAATCCAGATCCCCAAGAAGGGTGGGCTCCCCAGTGTCCATAAGCGTTTGATCATGGCGAAAAACAAGCCCCTTGATATCATGGGGAAGGCCCGGAGTGTTGGATATCATGTGATTCACCAGTTGGCTGAAACTGTTCTCCCCCTCCCCCTTTACAATATAATCAAGAGCCGGGCACACAGAAAACAAATGAGTGGCAAGAAAGGTGGCACCCGGGCCGCCAAATACCACCGTGACATCGGGATTTAACGCCTTTGCCAGGGCCGCCCCGTCCATGGCGCAGTGCCTGCTGGCATTGAGCAGGGAAAAACCGACAATATCAGGGAGATGCTGTTCTAAAAGCTGTTCCAGATGGGGCAAAGGCGCCTGCACAGCGGCAAGATTCACCAGGGTGACGTCAATCTCCTTGTCCTTTAAAAGTGCCCCCAAATAATAAAGTCCCATGGGAACTGCCTGGGCATCGTCATCGGTGATACGATGGTCCAGGCAAACGGGATTGACCAGAAAAATATGCAATGTTTTTTATTCCTTTTCAGATCTGCCAGGCGCTTAAACGTCTGGCAGCAACAACATGTGCTTGATTTTAATGCCCTTAATGGGAAGCCAGAATAATTTCTTCAAGGTTTCGTTTGGGCACATGGTGCACAGATTCCCCATCCCGCCAATACTTTATACTACCATTCTCCCCCACCTGTTCCAGAACCACCTGTTCCACGGGTTTTCCCAGGGCAATCACCAGTAGCACCTCATGGGGGGGGGCAATTGATAAATATTGTCGCAGTTTTTTATGATTAATGGCCGCAAAAATACACCCTCCCAATCCCTGTTCCCTGGCTCCCAGCAGGATGGTCTGAGCTGCAATGCCATGGTCACACCGAAAATTTTCAGTGATGGTCTTATCGCCCATGATCACAATATAGGCGGTGGGCCGTTCCCCGGGTTCCGGCCCTTTCCATTTGGGAAGATAGGCGGCCCAGGCCAGACAGGAGAAAATATCCTGGTTTTTTTCTTCACCCGTGGAAAGAATGTATTTCAACGGCTGGAGATTCCCTGCCGAGGCTGTATTTCTTGCCAGATTAACAAGGGCCTTTACTGTATCTGTTTCCACCTTCATGGATTCATCAAAACGCCTGTAACTTCGATTTCCCATGACCAGTTCATGAATTGACTTTTTTTCCATTTTTTCAACCTGTATTTTTTAAGATTTGCAGGTAAATGTCTCCAGGCGTGGCATGTTTATATCCAGCCAATCCAATATTTTATCAAACTCCTGGGTCACCTCTTGCAATGCTTTTCCCCGGTGGCTCACCCGGCTTTTTTCCGCCATGGGCACCTCGGCAAAGCTTTTCCCAAATTCCGGGAAGAAGAAAAGCGGGTCATATCCAAAACCGTTCTCCCCCTGGGGAGATTCAAGGAGTTCTCCTTCACATCTGCCTTCATAGGTCAGGGCCGCCCCCGTTGGAATGGCAATGGAAATAACACATTCAAAGGCAGCACTTCTATCCTCTTTGCCCTTCATTTCCCGGAGAAGTTTTTCACAATTTTCAGCATCGGTGGCCGTTTCTCCTGCATACCGGGCAGATCGCACTCCGGGCTGCCCCCCAAGGGCCGTCACTACCAGCCCGGAATCATCGGACATGGCTGGGTACCCCAATACCCTGGCTGCAAAGGCTGCTTTTTTATAGGCATTGTCATCAAAGGTTTCTCCGTCTTCTTCCACCTCTGGGATGGGGCCGAAATCATCCAAATTTTTAATTTCAATGGGAAAGGATTTTAACAGTTCCCGAATTTCCCTGGTTTTACCCTTATTTCTTGTTGCAAGCACAATAATAGTCATAAAACAAACCTCATTATTTTAAATAATATAATTCCCAATATATTGGGGCATCTTTCATTCAGTACCCAATGCGAACATCCAAAAAATATACGCCACGGTTGACCATTTGTAAAGTTCTGGTTCATGTTGAATTTCAAAGAAGCAAGCCCGCCAATGCGCAATGCCACCTGACACTGAAAGTTGCATTCATGGGTTTGAGTTTTAAATCATATGACTATCCGGCCCAATAAGGCTTACAAACTTTCAGGTTCCATATTTATTCCTTGATAAAATTCACGGCAACGATTAGATTTGTAAAATGACATGCTAGGATCTGGATGCTCATCTTGCATTTAACATAGTGGGAAGGAAGTAGATTAAAGATCAGCCCAAAAAGAACTACCCTCAAGGGAATATCATCCAGTCAAATGTCAATTTTAAGTAAGCCACACCTATCCCAACAGATAGGGGGTTTACATCATTTTAATAGAAAAATAAAAAATTCAGGAGTGTATCATGAAAAAAATGCGATTAACTGTTTTGCTCATTCTTTCTCTTTTTATCGTATCCTGCGCTGGAACCACAAACCAGGAGAGTAAAACCAAAGAAGGGGTTCTTATAGGGGCTGGCGTTGGGGCCATCCTGGGCCAGGTCATTGGGGGAAATACCCAAGGAACGTTGATCGGTGCAGGCATTGGAGCGGCACTGGGTGGCGTTGCCGGAAATCAGATAGGAGCTTACATGGACCGCCAAGAGGCTGACCTGAGAAATGTAATGGCCGCATCGGAAGCGGCCAGTGTAACAAGATCCCAGAACGTTCTGACAGCAACCTTTAAATCCAATTCGTTCTTTGCCACCAACTCATCCATATTAATGTCCGGGGCTTACTCAGAGCTTGATCGGGTGGCCAAAGTTCTCAGGGACTATCCCCAGACCAGAATCCGCGTGGAAGGGCACACCGACAGTAAGGGGGCCGCAGCATACAACATGACGCTTTCCGAGAAAAGAGCCCAGGCCGTTGCCGATGCCCTGATCCAGCGCAATGTTGATCCCTCGCGGATGCAGGTCATGGGGTTTGGAGAGTCTCAACCCATCTCCTCCAGTGATGCAGATAACAGAAGAGTCAACATTGTTATCATCCCTGTTTAAACCTGAGTAATTGCCTTAAAACAGGTCAGGAGATTGCAAAATTCTTTTTGCAATCTCCTCCTGTTCATCCAGCACTTCATTAAGAATATCCATGTCTGTCATGGGATTCATGATCACCGCCCGCAACACCACCTGCCCTTCTATGTCCCCGGGTCCACGCCGGATGCGGGTCCTTGACACAAAACTCTTGCCAGCTTCCCGCTGTTCCCGCTGGGCCATGATATTAAGTTGATCCACCCCATCCTCCAGTTTTTTTTTCTCAATGGGGGAGGCCAAGATCATCCGCGCCCTGATCTTGGGGGGCAAAATCCTGTAAGTTAAAATGTTAAGCTCCGGTTCTGTCACCATTTCAAACAACTCCCGGGCATGAATGGCCTGGCTAAAGCGTTGGGCCGTTTCAATACCATGGTCCACCATCAATCCGTACCCACGGGTTCCCATAATTTTCAAAGAACTGTCCAAAATCAGAGAATTAGCCTCCCTGGAACCTTCCAGGGTTTTAATACCAAGATCTACACTGCCCTCTCTGTTGACGTAGTTGGCATGGTAGGCAATGACATCCATGGCCAGGGGATCTCTAAAATAAACCATGCCACAGGTCATGGGCATAAAAAACTGCTTATGCCCATCAATGCTCACAGAGTCCCCCCGTTCAATGCCCTTTAGTTTGTAGGCATATCGCTCGGACAGCATCACAGGTCCTCCCCAGGCAGCGTCCACATGGAAATGGATTCCATGATCTTCACACACATCGGCAATGTCATCCAGAGGGTCCACAATCCCTGTTTCCGTGGCACCGGCAATACCCACCACTGCCAGAATACCGGCTCTGCCGTTTTTTTTAAGCTCAATAACCTTTTGGTTCAGCTTTAATACATCCAGACGATGGTGGGCATCCACATCAACGGGAATGACATTCCCATGCCCGATACCAAGAATCCCCCCCGCCTTTTTCAGGGAAAAATGTCCCCGGGGGGAGGCCAGAATCACCGCCCGATCCAGGGAGTAGGCGTTGAGCGCCCCTGCGATCCCCTGGGATTCCACGCCTTCAAATCCGTCAAAGGGTTTAAGCAACAGATTCCGTGCCACCCACAGGGCCGTAAGATTTGCCGTTGTTCCACCGGTTGTAAAAGACCCAAGAGAGGTGTCAATACTCTGGACATGGGTCTGGTAAAACGCTTCGCTATTTTTATAAATCAACCGATGAATCTTCGCCAGCACCTGTTTTTCCAGCACAGACAGCACTTTGGAGGTTTCAAGCTTGATCACATTCTGGTTTAAGGCCGCCACAATGGCCTTTAAATGAACCATAAAAAAGGGAATGGCCGCTGTCATGTGACCCACAAAATAGGGAGATGCCACATTAACGGCCCGGGGGGCAATACCCTCGATAATATCTGAAATCACATCAGCCAATTTTTTTTCAGGGTGGGGGCTGATTACGGTCTCTTTGTAAAGATCTGTCAATGCCTTAAGGCTGATGGCCTCGGTGACCCCCACATTTTTGTTTAAAAAATCATGGAGCCCAAAAAGAATCTGCTCCATATATTTAATCAGGGTCTCACGGGAGGCATCGTCCTCGGGTCTTATAAATATCCGCTGCAATGACTCCCAATCGGCCACCAGGTCTTTCTTTATCAGTTGTGTTTTCATACTTTTTTGTACACTCAAATCAAAAATTAAAAAGCAATGTCAGTATTTAACGCCTTCCTGTTAATAATGGAAAGCTCTCCGTAAAGGAATCCATACAGATCATTTTTTAGAATAAAACTCAACTTATTATTGACGCCAGGGCCATAAATTTTCATAATCTACTGGAATTATTAATGCTCAGTTAAGACACGCAGCTCTGCTTAAAACCAGATCTGCTTGCGGCGCTTATTCAGAAAATGCATTCTTCCAGTAAAGAAAAAGCATCAAAATCCCTCCTGCCATGGCAATGCCACCGCTTGCCAAAAAGAGATATCCCTTCCAGGTATCGTAGAACAAACCGCTGAAAAAGAACCCCACCATCATACCTGCCCCATAGGTGACCGCATTGTTCACCGCCTGCCCAATGGTTTTTCCCCCCTGGGGTGAAAGTTTTTCAATGGCCAGGATACTTGCCACATGAAAGGCCCCATAGGAAAAGGCGTGGAGTAATTGGGAAGAAAGAATAACCATGGAAGATGAGGTCACAAACAATATCCACCAGCGGAGCATGGCCGCACCAAAGGAGAACACCAAGACACTGCGAATTTTAAAATGTCTGAAAATCCGGTCAGAGCCTGCCATGACACCAATCTCGGCAAGGGACGCCAGGCCCCATGCCATACCGATAAATCCGGTGGACAGCCCCATATCATCCAGATAAATGGAAAAAAAGCCATAATAGGCCCCATGACTCACCAGCATGAGAAAGGCAGCCAGGAGAAACAAACTGGTATTAAGGGAAAAAAAAGTGCTCAACCCGAATCCGGAAGGGCTTTTTCGCATTTTTTTTTCTCCCTTTGGCATGCCCAGCCCCAGAAGAAACTGAAGACAGCCACCGGCCAGAATAAGAGGAATGACGAGCGTTGTTGAGGTATCGGACAATATGCGGCCCAGTCCCACCGCCATCAAAATAAAGGCAATGGACCCCCAGGCCCGGGAGGCCCCATATTTTTTCTTTTCAGCCCCCAGAATATCCATGGCAAAGGCTTCAACAAAGGAAATAATGGGTGAAAAAAAGATTGAATGGACGGCAAGAATTATCAGAATGGGGATAAATTCCCGGGAAAAGAAGAGAAGGGACCACACCAGGGCGCTGGCAAGGGAGCAAAACAGCAAGATGGATTTGCGGGCATTAAGTTTATCCGCCGCCATGGCCCATAATACGGGAAAGACCACCACCCCGGCAGTTTTCACGGTGGAGAGTACACCAATCTCCAGCCCTGAAAAACCGAGGTGATGGCAAAACAGATTAAAGTAGGGAAGAAAAATCCATAGGTCCCAAAATAGACAAAATAATGGGGCCCTAATATCAATTTTAAGGGATTCAAACTGCCCGCAGGGCCCCAAGGTCCATGCCAAGATCCAAGGGCCTTCTGGTTCATCTCAATGAAATCTTCGGGAACCCTTGATTTCAAAACTTCCATCACTGACGGTGGTTTCAAAATTTCAGTCACCCCGAGAAGCGCCCCCAGCATGCACACATTAAACACGATGGGTTTGCCGATTTCTTCCATAACGGTCTGGTACATGGGAAGCTCGATCTGCTTGGCATCCACCTTTTTGGTGGTGGTCACAAATCGGGAATCCGTGATGACGATGCCACCGGGGCGTACCAAGTCCTTATATGTGGCGTACGCTTCCTGGGTGAGGCACACCAGGATATTGGCCTGATTCACCTCGGGAAACATGATCTCAGCATCGGAGATGATCACGTCACTCCGGGTGGAACCTCCCCGGGCTGCGGCCCCATAGGTCTGGGACTGGGTGGCGTTTTTTCCTTCATGGATAACAGCGGCTTCGGCCAGAATAATGGCAGCGGTGATGACGCCTTGGCCTCCCGACCCTGAAAAAATCAGTCTGGTTCGCTTCATGCTTTTCTCCCCTTCATGGCTCTTTCAATCACTTTATCATACTCCTGGCAATACTCAGGCGCGTCATTGTCCACAAAAACACCCCGGGGAATCAGCAGGGGATTTTTTTCCAGGGCCTTGGAACCCAACTTTGCCGTGGTATTTTTTTGAATTTCCAGCATCTGGGAGGCATTGCCCTCCTTGTTTTTACGCCCATAGTGGGTGGGACACTGGGAGAGTATTTCCACCACGGAAAATCCCTTATGCTCAATGGCTTTTTTCAGGATATCCACGGTCTCAAAGACGTGGTAGGCCGTTGATCGGGCCACAAAGGAGGCCCCAGCAGCTATTGCCAGTTTCACCACATCAAATTCACTATCAATGGTGGAATAGGGAGCGGTGGTGGCTTTTTTCCCCGGACCTGACAATGGGGAAAACTGGCCTCCGGTCATGCCATAGATCCGATTGTTCATCACAATAGCGGTGATGTCAATATTTCGTCTTGCCGCATGGATAAAATGGTTACCGCCAATGGCCAGTGCGTCTCCATCCCCCATGGGAACGATGAGTTTCAGCTCCGGCTTGCTCAGCTTAACTCCGGTGGCAAAGGCAAGGGCCCTGCCATGGATGGTGTGAAGGGAATGAAAATCCACATATCCTGAAATCCGGGCGGAACAGCCAATGCCGGAGGTCATGACCAGATCTTTTTTGTCCAATTGTAGCTGATCCACAGCCCGCAAAAGGGAATTCAAGATGGTTCCATGCCCGCATCCCGGGCACCACATATGGGGAAAATAACGTTCCCTGATATACTCTTTTACACTCATATTACACCCCCCTTCCCTGGATAACCCGAAGGAGTGATTTGATATCCGTCGGTGTGATCAATTTTCCATCTATTCGGTTCACAAGAAATACGTTTTCCGGGCGGTCCACGGCGGCCTTTACATGGCGCATCACCTGCCCCATGTTCATCTCCACCACCAGAACGGCTTTGGCATTGGCACATTTTTCTCGGATCATGGCTTCGGGAAAGGGCCAGATGGACTGCAGTTCCAGAACCCCCATTTTTTCACCCCGGGCCCGGCGGTTGGTGGCAATGTGAATGGCGGATCGGGCAGAGGAGCCATAGGAGATGAGGATATACTCGGCATCTTCCATGAAATGCTCTTTATACCGGGTAATGTTGTGCACGTTGTTTTCAATTTTATCGTTGAGATGGTGGAGCAGTCCGCTGACCACCTTGGGATTGTTGGAGGGGAACCCCCACATGTCGTGGAAAAGACCCGTTACATTATATCGATGATCACCACCAAAATCAGACATGGGAAGACGACCATCTTCCCGGGGCAGATAGGGATGATAATCAACCCCCTTACCCAGGGAGGTTCTCAGACGATCCACCAAGGGAATCTCACCTGCTTCCGGGATGACCAATTTTTCGCGCATGTGGCCCACCGCCTCATCAAAAAGAAGTACCACAGGGGTTCTATAGGTTTCAGCCAGATTAAATGCGTCCACGGTCATGGCAAACACATCCTGGTGGTTGGAGGCGGTCAGGGCAATGATGGAATGGTCCCCATGGGTTCCCCATCTGGCCTGGTTGATGTCTCCCTGGCTGACATGGGTGGGGTTACCGGTGGATGGCCCCCCCCGCTGGACATTCACAATCACACAGGGAATTTCTGCCATGCAGGCGTAACCAAGGGCCTCCTGTTTCAGGGAAAACCCCGGCCCGCTGGTGG
>JASFYZ010000430.1:0-11750 GCA_045046665.1 Desulfobacterium sp. | reverse complement strand
CCCGGAACCGTAGACGGCTCAATTGGCCGGTTCCTATTCCCCCTCGGGGGGGGGGGCTCTGCTGAGGTTGCCTGGAAGTTTTATTTTCTAATAACATGCATGGCAGTAACCTCCTGCCACAACAAATAATGAAAAAGTAAAGTGCGCAAATCCAACACCCAGTACCTGCTTTTTCATATAAAAAGGGTGACACAACTAAGATTACGCCCCCGCCGGGGTTCTGTTATCGGTATTTTAATGCTGTATTTTCCTACACAATACTCCCCTGAGGAATGTAAACCATGCCAAACAATAACAGACAGATATTTGGACAGCGTGCTGAAGTCGCTGCTGCTGGCTTTCTTAGTTCTCGGGGGTATACCATTCTGGAGCAGAATTATACCACCCGTTATGGTGAGATTGACATTGTTGCTTCCCATGAAGATACATTGGTATTTATTGAGGTAAAGGCCAGGCGGGGCCTTCGGTATGGTGGACCCAAAGAGGCGGTCAATTCGCCTAAACAGCAAAAAATTATCGGCACCGCCACCCATTATCTTAAACAGCATGGCATCCATGACACCCGTATTCGATTTGATGTGGTGGCCATGCTTGAAGAAAATGGGCACTTTTCCTTTGAGCTTATCCCCAATGCCTTTCAGGTGAATGGATGAACACAGACGCAACAGTTAAAAGCGGCACCCTTTATGTGGTGGCCACCCCCGTTGGTAATCTTGAAGATATCACCTTTCGGGCTGTTCGGATATTAAAAGAAGTGGATCTCATCGCCGCAGAAGATACCCGTCACACAGCCAGGCTGCTCTCCCACTACAATATTAAAAACAGTGTGATATCATGCCATGAGCACAATGAAGTGCAACGCCTGGACCTGCTTTTGGATAAGCTTTCCCAAGGGAAAAACATTGCCTTGGTCTCCGATGCTGGCACCCCCACCATCTCCGATCCTGGGTATCAATTGGTGAAAAAAGTGGCCCAGGAGGGCATCAGGGTGGTTCCCATCCCCGGCCCGTCCGCTGCCATAGCCGGTTTAAGTGTATCTGGTCTTCCCACAGATTCGTTTCTATTCATGGGATTCCTCCATAGAAAAAAAGGGCGGCGTCAAAGCGCTCTTCAAGGGGTAAAGGACGAGGTGGCCACGCTTATTTTCTACGAGTCCCCCCGGCGAATTATTGTTCTTCTGGAGGAATTGATATCAATATTGGGGGATCGACCAGCCATGGTGGCAAGGGAGATCACCAAAATTCACGAGGAATTTCTCCGGGGATCATTGTCCCAGATACTTGGAATCCTCCAGTCCCGTCCTTCCGTAAAGGGAGAATGTGTTATTTTCGTGGCCTGGGAAGAACCGACACCTGTGGCAGCACCCCTTGCCGATGAAATGGATCGTATTCTTTTAGCTGCCCTTGCAAGCAGCGATGAGCCCCCTTCCCGTATTGCCAAACAATTATCGCGAAAGTTAAACTGCCCCCGCAAGGAAATTTATCAACGCCTTATAACTTTAAAACGACGATAATTTTGGCGTGTAATTAGCGAAATTCCATTCATTTGTTAAATAACTCTTGACAAATACCTCTCTGTTCAACTAATAAATAAGCATAAAAACATCAATATAAGTAATTAATTATCAGAGTACTGACTCTTAGGAAATGGGTGATTCCCGAATCTCCTGCCTTGATTTCAACGGTTTTGTTTCCCATGATGCACTGTATTTGCCGCGTTGATATTCCCATTTTCCCCAATAGCAACACCAAAAGTTATATCCAGGATTCTATGTTCTCATCATGGTAATCGCATTTGCCATGGTCGTTATTTCGCAAAAACTTACAATTTGGCTTTGTTTTTTTAATCGGTCCACTTTTTCGGAGGTGTGTATGCAGTTTAGAAAAAGGTTTGAAGCGGGTGAATTCGCCTGTTTGGTTCAGATTGAGCCTCCCAAGGGAACAGATGTTTCAACAATGGTTGATGGCGCCATGGGGGTGAAAGGAATCGCCGATTCATTTATTATTCCGGAAATGGGCAATGCCGTGATGCGCATGAGCTCCCTTGGCGCTTCTGTTGTGTTAAAGAACAAGGGCTTTGATGTGGTGATGCAGGTCAGTTGTCGGGATCGAAATCGGCTGGCCCTCCAGGGGGATCTTCTTGCAGCAGCAGCCTGTGGCATCAATGCCATGATGGTGGTCACCGGCGAAGATCCAAGCTTTGGAGATCATCATACAGCAAAAGCTGTGTATGATGTGGACCTTGAAACACTTCTTAAGGGGATGACATCACTTGAAAGCGGGCGTGATATGGCAGGTGTCGAACTCAGCGGTTCCCCTGATTTTTTAAAGGGGGCGACCCTGAATACCTGTCTTCGGGGGGCAGAAAGAGAGGCGGAGCTGGAGCGGATGAAAAAAATGCTGGATGCGGGTGTCCGTTTTTTCATCACCCAGCCCTTGTTTGAATTTACCATGACCCAGCCCTTTCTCAAGACAGCTGATAAATATGGCGCGAAAATAATCCCCACGGTGCTGCTGTTAAAATCCCTTGGCATGGCCCGTTACATGGCCAGAAATGTGAATTATGTGAATATGCCAGACACCGTTGTGGACCGTGTGTTAAAAGCATCGGACAAGGTAAAAGAGTGTACCCGCATGGCCCGGGAAACCATTGAAGCCGTTAAAAAAGAGGGTTTTGGTGGGGTGAATGTCTCCACATTGGGATGGGAGCATAAGCTTCCCGAGGTACTGGGTGTCATGGACGGTTTGAATGGGTAGGAGGAGATCACATGTTGGATAAGGCAAATGGAAAAAGGAGTCCTGCAGGATCAGTCATGGTTGTGGGGGGCGGTATCGCCGGCATGCAGTCTGCCATTGATCTGGCAAATTCCGGTTATTATGTTTACCTTTTGGAAAAAACCTGGGCCATTGGCGGTATGATGGCCCAGTTGGACAAGACGTTTCCCACCAATGATTGTACCATGTGAGTGATTTCCCCTAAACTGGTCGAGGTCGGCCGGCATCTGAATATAGAGTTGTTAACCAACACAGAGCTCATTGATCTTAAGGGTGAGCAGGGCAATTTTACGGCCCATATTAAAGAAAACCCAAGATATATTGATATTTCAAAATGTACCAGTTGCGGCGAGTGTACCAAGGTATGCCCCGTGGATTTCCCCAGTGAACATAACCAGGGCCTTGCCACACGCAAGGCGATATTTAAACAGTATGAGCAGGCCATCCCCGGGGCCTATGGTATTTCCAAACGATCCACAGCCCCTTGCAAGGTCACCTGTCCCGCCCATGTGAGTATCCAGGGGTTTGTGGCATTGATCAACGAGGGAAAATACCGGGAAGCGTTGAAGTTATTTAAAGAGGAACACCCCTTTCCCGGCTCCTGTGGCCGGGTGTGCCATCATCCCTGTGAATCGGAATGTACCAGGGGAGATGTAGAATCCCCGGTGGCCATCCAATACCTGCATCGTTTCCTTGCCGATGAGGATTTTGCATCGGATGATCCGTATATCCCGGAAGTAGCAGAAAAAAGAGACGAAAAAGTTGCCGTTGTGGGGTCAGGTCCTGCGGGGTTGACCACTGCCTATTATCTGGCACAACAGGGATATGGGGTTACGGTGTTTGAGAAACTGCCGGTAAAGGGCGGTATGATGGCCGTGGGTATTCCCGAGTACCGGTTGCCCAATGACGAATTGAACCGGGAAATTGATGTCATTGAAAAAATGGGTGTGGAGATCAAAACCGGGGTGTCATTTGGAGAGGATATCACCCTTGAAAGCCTCAAGACCGATGGGTACCAGGCCCTTTTTCTGGGGACCGGTCTCCATGGCAGTCGGGGGCTTGGCATTGACGGTGAATCCTTTAATGGGGTGCAAAAGGGGGTTACCTTTTTGCAAGAGTCCGCCCTTAAAACGGCCTCAAAACTGGAAGGCAAGGTGGTGGTCATCGGTGGCGGCAATGTGGCCGTGGATGTGGCGTTAACGGCCCGACGTCTGGGGTCCCAGGATGTCACCATGGTGTGCTTGGAGGCCCGGGATGAAATGCCGGCCTGGGACTATGAGGTGGAAGAGGCCCTGGAGGAAAAGGTTGATATCGTCAACAGCCGGGGTCCGGTGCGGTTTCTTGAAAAAGGTGGCCGGGTGTACGGGGCAGAGTTTAAACGGTGTTCCGCCGTGTTTGACGAGAATCGTCGATTCAACCCCCAGTATGATGCCACGGATCTCATCACCCTGGATGCCGATCATGTGATCATTGCCATTGGTCAGATGGCGGAATTGCCCTTTGCTGAAAAGGAATCCATTGCACTCACCCCGCCCGGGGGCATCGCCGCCGATCCTGTCACCCTCCAAACCCCCATTCCCTGGGTGTTTACCGGGGGCGATGTGTTTTATGGTCCCAAATCCGTGGTGGATGCCGTGGCCTGTGGTAAAGAGGCGGCCATTAGTATCCATCGCTATATCCAGGGAGAAGATCTGGCCCTTGACAGGGAACAGACTTTTGAATTTGAAAAACCAGATGTGGCCAATGAGCCGAAAATGGCCCGGGTCCATGCCTCAAAACTTTCCGTTGAACAGCGTGAGGGAAATTTTAAAGAGGTGGGCATGGGGCTTCCCGAGGCAGATGTACTCCAGGAGGTCACCCGATGTCTTTCCTGCGGTATCTGTTCGGAATGTTATCAATGTGTGGAGGCCTGTCTGGCCGGGGCCATTGATCATAGCCAGCAGGTGCAGTTCCGGGAGCTTGATGTGGGGTCTGTGATCATGACCTCGGGTAGTAACCCCTTTGATCCCTCGGGTCTGGACGATCTCTACATGTACAAGCGCTCGGCCAATGTCATGACCAGCCTGGAATTTGAGCGGATCTTAAGTGCTGGCGGTCCCACCATGGGCCATCTGGTACGTCCTTCGGATGAAAAAGAACCGAAAAAAATCGCCTGGCTCCAATGCATTGGCTCCAGGGATACCAATCGCTGCGGCAATGGCTATTGCTCTTCGGTGTGCTGCATGTATGCCATTAAAGATGCCATGATTGCCAAGGAGCATTCGGAAAATCCCCTGGATTGCGCCATCTTTAATATGGACATGCGCACCTTTGGTAAAGATTATGAAAAATATTATCTCAGGGCCAAGGATGAGGAGGGTGTCCGGTTTGTGAAATCCCGTATCCACAGTGTGGATGAGGATCGGACAACGGGAAATCTTATTTTAAATTATGCGGATGAGGAAGGACTCATGCAGCGGGAGGAGTTTGACATGGTCATCCTCTCCGTGGGTCTTGAAATTCCCCAGGAAAACCGAGATCTTGCCGCCCGCATCGGGGTTGACACTGATCAATACGGGTTTGCAAAAACATCCACATTTCATCCCCTTGAGACCACCCGGCCCGGCGTGTTTGTCTCCGGCGTTTTCCAGGGTCCCAAGGATATTCCTTCTTCGGTGACCGAGGCAAGCGGTGCTGCCTGTGCCGCAGGCATGGCCCTTGTGGCGGCTCGGGATACCTGCACCCATAGTGTGGAGGTGATAGAAGAAAGGGACATCACCGGCGAAGAGCCCCGTATTGGGGTGTTTGTGTGTAAATGCGGCATCAACATTGCCGGTATTGTGGATGTGGATTCCGTGGCAGCATATGCCGATAAATTGCCAGGGGTGGTATACACCGGCCTGAATCTTTTTACCTGTTCCCAGGATGCCCAGGACATCATGAAGGAGATCATCCAGGAACATCGCCTGAACCGGGTGGTGGTGGCATCTTGTACCCCCAAAACCCACGAAGGTATCTTCATGGATACCCTGGAAAAGAGTGGCCTGAACAAATATCTCTTTGAGATGGCCAATATTCGTAACCAGAACTCCTGGATGCATTTTCATGAACCGGATAAAGCCACTAAAAAAGCCAAGGATCTGGTGAAGATGGCCGTGGCACGAGCTGCTACGTTGACCCCCCTCCATGAAAAAAGAATCACTGTGACGGTGAGAGCCCTTGTTATTGGTGGCGGCATTGCAGGGATGACATCGGCCCTGGGCCTTGCCGATCAAGGGTTTGAGGTGGTTCTGCTGGAAAAGGAAGCCGTCCTCGGAGGGCTTGGTAATAAATTATATCACACCATTGAAGGGGCTGATATCCGCAAATTTGTGGCGGAACTTACCGGTAAAGTGGAAGCCCACGATAAAATTCAGGTGCTCAAACAGGCCCTGATTGTGGATTTCACCGGATATAAAGGCAATTTCACCACTGAGGTTCTGGCGGGTCCCGGCATGTATGAACGTAAAATTGAGCATGGGGTCATGATTGTGGCCACCGGTGCCAATGAGTATGTGCCAACGGAGTATGGTTACACCGACACCGATGAGATTGTCACCCAGCTGGAACTGGGGGAAATGCTTGAAGAGAGGGGAGCTGATCACCTGGAACAGGTGGTGATGATCCAGTGTGTGGGATCACGCAACGAGAAAAATCCCAATTGTTCCCGGGTGTGCTGCCAGGGGGCCATAAAAAATGCCCTGCACATCAAAGAACTCAATCCCGATGCGGGTGTGTTTATCCTTTACCGGGATATGCGCATGTATTCCATGTTGGAACAGTACTACACCGAAGCCCGGAACAAAGGGGTGCTTTTTTTCCGGTTTAATCCCGAAGATCCGCCGGTGGTGGAAAAAGGCCCTGACGGTGTCACTGTCACCTTCACCGACCATGTGCTGGGAAGAAAACTTGCCGTGGATGCCGACCTGGTGGCCTTAAGTGCCGGGGTTACTGCGGCTGATACCGAAGAGCTTTCCACCATCATCAAGACCGGTCGTGACAGAGAGGGCTTTTTCATTGAGGCCCACGTGAAATTAAGGCCGGTGGATGCGGCAACCGAAGGGGTGTTTATCTGTGGAACGGCCCACAGTCCCAAGCTCATTACAGAGACCATTGCCCAGGCCATGGCAGCTGCCTCCCGGGCCACCACCTATCTGGCCTCGGATTATCTCACTTTGTCTGCAGTGACGGCATTGGTGGACCCAGACCATTGCGCATCTTGTCTTATCTGTGTGCGATCTTGTCCCTTTTCTGTCCCCCGGATCAATGAGGAGGGTAAAAGCTACATTGACCCGGCCCTGTGCCAGGGCTGCGGGGTGTGTGTATCCGAATGTCCTGCCAAAACCATTAAGCTCAACTGGTATGAAGACAATCAATTGCTCAGCAAGGTGGAAGCTTTGCTGGAGGGGGAAATATGAGTACCGACTTTGAACCGGTCATTCTGGCTTTTTGCTGCAACTACTGAGGGTACTCCGCTGCGGACCTGGCAGGTTCCATGAGATTAAAATGCCCCGCCACCTTTAGAATTATTCGTCTGCCCTGCACGGGTAAGGTGGATGTGATCCACATGCTAAGAGCCTTTGAAAAAGGGGCTGACGGCGTGTTTGTTGTGGGGTGCATGGAGGGCGATTGTCATTTTAAAACCGGTAATTTCAGGGCAAGAAAAAGGGTGGAGCAGGCGGCGGCCATTCTGGATAGCGTGGGCGTTGGTGGAGAACGAGTTCAGATGTACAACCTCTCCTCCGGTGAAGGCCCGTTGTTTGCCCAATATGCCATTGAGATGGATGAAAAGATCAGAGCACTTGGCCCAAGTCCGGTGAGAACGGCTCTGGAAGCCCAAAAAACTGCGGCATGATAACCCTGTTAAATGAGGTTTGAGATATGATAGTAGCCGATAAAAAGCCGATTGAAGAGATCATAGAAACGGTCAAGGCCTACGACCGAATCCTGGTGTTGGGGTGCAATGAATGTGTGACCGTGTGTGAAGCCGGAGGAAAAAAAGAGGTGGAGGTGCTGGCATCTGCCCTTAGAATGCATTTCATCCAAGAGGGTAGTCAGAAAATATTTGACGAAAGAACCCTGGAGCGACAATGCGACCATGAATATCTGGAGGAAGTCCGTAGTGTCATTGATAATTATGATGCGGTGCTTTCCCTTGCCTGTGGAGTGGGAGTGCAGTTCATGGCGGAAAAATACCACACCACCCCGTTGATTCCTGGAGTTAACACCTGTTTCTTGGGGGCCACGGAAAAAAGAGGCTTGTGGACGGAACGGTGCCAGGCGTGCGGCTCCTGTGTATTGGCCCACACCGCTGGTATTTGTCCTATTTCCCGGTGCGCCAAACGGGTGATGAATGGCCCCTGTGGCGGTTCCACCGGCGGTAAATGCGAGATTAACAAGGATTTGGACTGTGCCTGGCAGTTGATCATTGATCGGTTAAGTGATCTGGATCGCATGGATGATTACGAGATTGTGACCCCCATTAAGGATTGGTCTACGGAGCGGGCAGGTGGGCCCAGAACAGTGGCAAGGGAGGATGTGCAGGTATGAGTATAAAAACACCAAGTAAGTTGGAAAAGGTTTTCAAATCGGGGCACATTGCCGTTACCTCGGAATGCGGCCCTCCCCGGGGAAGTGACCCCGAAGCGGTTACTTCCAAAGGTGCCTTGATCAAGGATCATGTGGATGCGGTGAACATCACCGACAACCAGACCGCCATGACCCGCATGAGTTCCCTTGCCGCCTGTATTCATTTAAAACAGATGGGCCTTGAACCGATCCTCCAGATGGTCACACGGGATCGTAACCGGATAGCCCTTCAGAGTGATCTGTTGGGGGCGGCCTCCTTTGATATTCATAATGTGCTGTGCCTTTCCGGGGATCACCAGAGTTTTGGTGACTGTGCCCAGGGCCAGAATGTCCATGATCTGGATTCCATGCAGCTGGTCCAGACCGTCAGGCACATGAGAGACGAAGGAAAATTTCTGGGGGGTGATGATATCAAACGATCTCCAAAGATGTTTGTGGGGGCCGCAGCCAATCCCTTTGCTGATCCCTTTGAGATACGGGTGCCGCGCCTTGCTAAAAAAATCGCCTGCGGAGCGGAATTTATCCAGACCCAGTGTATTTATAACATTGATAAATTTGAGGAGTGGATGCGACGGGTGAGAGACCGTGGTCTCCATGAAAAGACCTTTATCATGGCCGGTATGACCCCCATGAAATCAGCGGGTATGGCAAAGTTCATGAAAAAAAGGGTGCCGGGCATGGATGTTCCCGATGAGATCATTGCCCGCCTTGCCGGGGTGGAAAAGAAAAAACAGGCACAGGAGGGCATTGACATCTGCGTCGAGCACATCCAGCGCTTGAAAGAGGTGGAGGGCATCGCCGGGTTCCATATCATGGCCATTGAGTGGGAGGAGAAGGTGCCCGAGATTGTGGAGCGAAGCGGTCTTTATCCCCGACCTGAGGTGTAGGGTAGGTAGCACAGTAGCGTACCACAATCAGTAAAAAACATAAAAGTCCCCGGACAGGTTGGTTTCTGTTCGGGGACTTTTATTTGGTATTTTTAAAAATTCCTTTCAAATTTAATGGCAGAGGCTCATTTCCTCACTTGACTTTTATCAGAATCGAATTAGTTTGATGTCCGCGGTATTAAGAACGACGCCACCGGCCCACCTTTTTGAGTCCCTGACGCTTATTTTCCTGAATCCCCAACTTTGTACATCCAGGCTCTGGATATATTCCAGATGCGTGGTGTTGCGTTGTGGTTTCAGACTTACTTTTTTAAAATAAATATGGAGAATCCATGGCTGTTATAACAATTTCCAGAGATATTTGCAGTAAAGGGGCCCTGGTTGCAGAACAGGTTGCCCAGGAACTAAACTATGAATGCATTTCCCGCAAAATTCTCATGGAGGCATCAGATCAATTCAATATTCCAGAAATACAATTTGCAAAGGCCATCCATGATGGACCTTCTGTGTTTGAAAAAATATTTCATGGCAAAGAAAAATATATTGCCTTTTTCCAGTCAGCCCTGCTCAACCATGTTAAGAAAAATAATGTGGTATACCATGGACTGGGGGGGCAGTTTTTTCTGAAGGGGATTCCCAATGTGCTCAAAACCCGGGTCATCATGGCCATGGATGCCAGAGCAGAAGAAAAAGCCCGGGAGGAAAATATATCAACAACAGCGGCCCGCAGATTCCTTGTCAATGATGATAAAGAGCGTCACAATTGGGGGATGCATGTGTACGGTGTGAACACGGGGAGCAACGAGCTTTATGATCTTGTTTTGCACCTGGATCATCTGACCGTATCTGATTGTGTGTCCCTGATTTGTGAAACAGCACAAAGAAACACCTTTTGCGCCACCCCTGAATCCCAGGCACATATGGCGGACCTGGCCCTGGCGGCAACGGTGAAGGCAATACTTATTGCGTATCATGCCAATCTACGGGTTATTTCTCGCAACGGTCGGGTAATCATCCATGTGAATGATCTTGTGGATTCCCCGGACAGAACAAAACAGAAAATTCAGGATCTCACTGCCCATATTCCCGGCGTTGAAAGTCTCAGCATTCACGTAAAATCCAATGTTATCCGGTCCCCATTTCATAACGCCCCTCCATCCATGCGCCACAGTGCGTAAATTATCTATTATTTATAGTACTGTAGCGTGCTCCAAATTGAGTCAACAAAGCGTTCTCCGTACAGGTTGAAAAATTTTCCAGTTTGTAAATTCGGCAAGGCCCATGCATGTCACATGGGCCTCTTTCCTATCTATTAATTTTCCAGTTGTTTCAGCAGAAACTGGGTGGCCTCCTGGCAGGTAACTCCGTTTTTACCGCCGTTGGGTACCAAATTGGCAGTTGTCAGGGCATCCACAGCATTAAATACAGCGCTCATAAGATCAGGATATCCGATGAATTCAAGCAACTCACCCGTGGCCTTGACCACAGCCACAGGGGAAGAAAATTGACCCCTGTTTTCCTGCATCATGCGGGTACCGGTGCCGCCACCCGCTTCAAACATGCCCTGGGTAAAGGATATGTTGGCAGAACCCACGCCGCCAATGCCGCCCACATACATGCCCGCTTCATCCCCTGCCATGTCCCCCACAATGTTGTTGCACACCAGTGTTGTTAAGGGAAACTCTTTGCCGGTTTTTTCGCCCTTCATGGCTTTGAGTTTCTCAGGTTGGGTGATGGTGTAGGAAAAATCATCAGGCTTGACGCTCACATAATCAAGGTCGGGAAAATTGGCATTAATGTAGGCCTTGGCCCAGTTAAGAGCTGCTGCATCCGGTTTAATCACATTGTCTTTAAAGTTCAGCACCACACCGCCGGAGTTTCTTTCTACGGCATGGAGACAGGCCATGTGGGTGAGACGTTCAATGTCGATTCTTGCCTGGGGCCAGAAGCACATGGCGTATTCTTCCTGGCCGTTGAGGCTTGAGATACCGGCGGACTTTGCATCTTGGTAGGGGGTTCCCAGATTACAACGGAATAGGGTGAAATTAATACCCATATCCTCATTTTTGATGTTCCGCTGGCAGGCAAACAGATCCATGTATTGGCGCATCCACACATTGGCACTGGGCACATTGGGATATTTGGAACTGTCCGGGGTTTCCAGGGGCATTTTTAAAATCACATCGCACTGGTCAATGACATCAATGGAGGTCTTAGGGGCCACCACATCCAGTTCCAGTCTTTTTTCAATGGTGAGATCCGGGATCTCCACCACGGAGATTTCACCGGCTTTAATTTCCTTGGCCAGCAAAGATTCAAGGATGGTGCGGGCCGCCTCGGCCACAATGGGACCAATGCCGTCCCCCGGGGCAAATCCGATTTTAAGGGGACGTTTGGTGCTTAAGGCTATGGGATTAAATTGTCCCCGGGTCTGGATGGCCTTTTCAACTCGTGCTTTTTCCTGGGTCAGTAGGGTGAAGAG
>JASFYZ010000429.1:0-5304 GCA_045046665.1 Desulfobacterium sp. | reverse complement strand
CGTCGGTGTCGAAGGTGACGTCGTGCCACACGCCACCCTTAAACACGCGTACGTCGACGGGGATGATCTCGTCTTTGAAGCGGCCACTGGCGATGGCGTCTGCCGCGCGTTGGTGCGAGCGGGTGGCGAAGGCGTCTTGTTCGGCCCGAGACACCTCGTATTTGCTGGCCACGTTCTCGGCGGTGATGCCCATGGGCGTGTACGTGTCGGGGCGCTCGGCCATCAGCGTGGTGTTAGGAGCCGGATTTTGACCGCCCATACTCCATTTATCAATCCAAGGAAGAAAAATGCCCTCCGAATCAAAATTTCAAACCGCAGGCCGCATTCTGGTCCGGTTCCAGAAACTTTTCCTTTTCTACCTTTTTGCAATTCTGGTACTGGCCATGCTCCTGGAATTGTTGGTCCGTTTTTTTCTGAAACAATCCATTTTTGGGCTTTCGGATTTCATCGGATTTACCTCCGTGTGGCTCTATGCCATCGGTGCCTCTTTTGCCTCCTATGAGCGGAACCATATCAAGGCCGAATTTATCAATGTATTTGTAAAATCAACCCGCATCAGAAATCTGGCCAGATTTGTCAGTGCTGCCATATCCACTGGTATGTCGGCCGTATTTACAAAATGGAGCTGGGATTTATGTGTATACAGCGTGTCGGTGGGAGAGGTAACCCAGGCATATCCCGTACCCAAAGTCATTTTTCAGTCTTCATTTTTTTTCGGTGGCATTTTGATGGTGATTTATTTTCTCTGGGAGGCCATTGATTGTTTCACAGATTTAAAATTAAATCGTTCCCCCATCAAAGGCCCGGATGATCCTGAAACAACCACCCATTAAAAAACAAGGATACACATTACAATGGAACTAGCATTGATTGGATTTGCCATCTGCATGGTCCTGATTATTATTGGGGTTCCCATTGCCATGGCCTTTGGTGTTTTAACCATGATACTTCTTGCCTTTTTCGGGCAGGATGCAGGCTACCTGGTCGAGGTCACCTATAAAAAGGTTGACTCAGTCATCTTATTTGCCGTGCCACTCTTTATCTTGTTCGGCTCTCTTTTGGATGCCACGGGCCTGGCAAAAAGGCTCATTGATTTTATAAACCTGATCTTAGGCAGATTCCGAAGCGGGCTGGGAGCCGTCACCGTTGTCACCACGGCTCTTTTCAGTTCCATATCCGGCACTGACTCCGCCGCCATTGCCTGCATCGGCACTGTAATGGTTCCAAGGTTGGTTGAAAAAGGATATGACCGGGGGCATTCCACAGCGCTTGTGGCCTGCTCCGGTATTTTGGGACAGCTGGTTCCCCCCAGTGTTCCCATGATTTTTTATGCCATCATTACTGGCAGCTCCATCCTCGGGGTTTGGTTTTCCACCCTCGGCCCCGCCATAATCATTGTAACCATGTACTGTTTTCTCAATGCTTGGGCCGTTAGGAAAATGCCCATTGTGGAAGAAAAACATACCGGAACATTCCGGGAACAGACCACAAAAATATACAAAGCAGGGGTCAATTGTTTTCCGGTACTGCTCATGCCAATTTTTATTTTCGGATCACTCTACTCTGGACTGATTACACCGACAGAAGTGGCGCTCATCGGCGTTTTTTATGTTCTAATCCTGGGAAGATACTACAAGGCAATCTCCTGGGAAGAAGTCAAGGCAGCTGCCATCAGTACAGCGGTGATCAGCGGAGCCGTCACCCTCATGTTTTATTTTACAGAAACCACCAGTAAAATTCTGATCCTGGAAGGGGTAACTGATGAACTGGCCGCCTGGGTGGTGAACAATTCTCCCAATCAGATTTTGACCCTGTTCATGCTTAACCTGATCCTCCTGCTTCTGGGAATGATGATGAACGATCTGAGCGGTACCGTTATCTCGGCAGGTCTGCTCTGGCCCATTGCCGAAGCCGCCGGCATCAGTCCCTATCATTTTGCAGCTATTACCGGTGTTAATTTGGGACTGGGTACGGTGACACCGCCCACGGCTCCCATGCTATTTCTGGCTGGCAGAATCGCTAAGACTTCAGCGGAAGAATACATCAAACCAGCCCTTGTGCTCATGTGGGCCGGTATGGTGCCAGTGCTGATACTGACAACCTATTGGCCAGCACTATGTTTATTTATCCCAAAAGCACTTGGATTTATAAAATAACCAAAATCACACAAGAATTAAAAATGTTTTCTGATTTTTTTGCCAAAATAACTGCAACGTCAAAGATAAAAATTTAACTGTTAAACAAGATCAAAAAAAGGAAATATCACCCATGACTGACAAATATGATGCAATTGTTATCGGTGCCGGAATAATTGGTGCCTGTACCGGCTTTGAACTGGCCAAAAAAGGTTTTAAAGTCCTCAATCTCGATAAGCTCCCCGAAGCGGGATATGGATCCACATCTGGTTCCTGTGCCATTATCCGGCTGCATTATTCCACCCCTGACGGCGTTGCCATGGCCCGGGAAGGGTACTATTACTGGATTGACTGGGCCAAATATCTTAAAACCGTGGACGAAACCGGTTTGGTTAAATACATCAACACCGGATGCCTGGTCGTAAAGACAAAAAAGAATCATTATCTAAAAAATGTTAAGGCATCTCTGGAAGAACTCTGTGTTAGTTATGAAGAGTATTCTCCAGAAGAGCTGACAAAGTTTCTTCCGGTTTTTGATACCAAGAGTTATGGCCCACCGGTTCTTGCGACAGATGACCGATTTGGCAAACCTAACGATGCCCCGGTGGCCGGGGGAATTTATATTCCAGAATCCGGTCTAATTTCCGACCCCAAACAGTCTGCCCATAATGCGCAGCGGGCAGCTGAAGCGGCTGGTGGAAAATTCATGTTCCAGGCCGAGGTAGTGGAGCTTCGCAAGAAGGATAGCCGTGTGGCCGGCGTTACCTTGAAAGACGGCACCCAAATAGACGCACCCGTGGTCATCAATGTGGCAGGCCCCCATTCATTCAAAATTAACCGAATGGCCGGTGTTGAAGACGAAATGAATATCAAAACCCGCCCCCTGCGCCAAGAAGTTTGCCACGTGCCAGCTCCAGAGGGTTTTGATTACAACAACCTGGGCACCATCATATCCGACGGTGACATCGGGTGCTATTCAAGACCGGAAGTGGGCAACAATATTCTCATCGGATCGGAAGATCCTGAATGCGATACCATGGAATATATTGAAGATCCGGACAATTACAATAAAAATTTCTCCGACCAATGGACAACCCAGGCCATGCGGGAAGCCCAGCGCATCAAGGGGTTGAGAATACCCAATCAGCTCAGTGGAATTGTGGATCTTTACGATTGCACCGACGACTGGATTCCCATTTATGATAGATCGGCTTTGGACGGATTTTATATGGCCGTGGGTACATCGGGAAATCAGTTTAAAAATGCGCCTGTGGTGGGTGTGCTTATGTCCGAGTTGATCCAAGCTGTAGAAGACGGCCAAGATCATGATAATACACCGGTGCAGTTTGAAATGAAGTATACAAAACGCTCCTGTGATATTGGTTTTTACTCACGCTTGAGAAAAATTAATCCCAACTCCAGTTTTTCTGTCATCGGTTAAAAATTTTCAATCCAGGGAGGTCCGGCATGGCTCGACAGAATATCAATGCTAATTTTTGCTCAAAAAACAAAAAGGGTCGATGATACTCTGAACACCCAAAGTCAATGACCTCCGGCAAAGGGTAGCAGACCGGGGACTTAGTTGATAATTCACGGCTTCTACCCAATTTATAGTGGGCCGCATTCCCAAAGGGGTCCATGCTTCTACCTGAAAAGGATGGCTGGTAGGCAATTTCTTGCGAAGAAAAATAGTAGCATACTATTATTGTAAATGATTAAACAATAAAAATTTTTTTACCCTGTTTTTTTTTGAGATGTCAATGGCACGATTTCTATAGTAACATGGGAATGGATCACAAATCCATAATACACATCACCCATTATCAAAGGAGTAAACAATGACAGCATTTCTAAATTCATTTGACAGTTTCATGTGGGGACCGGTTACCATCTCCCTGCTGGTGGGTACGGGAATTCTCATCGCATTTATGGTCAGATTTGTTCAAATCCGGTATTTCATATATGCCTGGAAATTAATCTCCGGCAAGTATGACAATCCCGATGATAAAGGCGAAGTGACCCACTTTCAAGCCCTCTCCACAGCCCTTTCAGCCACCATTGGAACGGGGAATATTGCCGGGGTGGGCACGGCCATTGCCATTGGCGGCCCTGGGGCCGTATTTTGGATGTGGGTGACGGCATTTTTCGGTATGGGTCTCAAATATGCAGAATGCCTGCTTGCATTGAACTTCAGAACCATCTTCCCGGACGGTTCCGTGGGCGCAGGCCCCATGTATTACCTTGAAAAGGGACTGGGCAAAAAATGGCTGGGGGTTGCCTTTGCCCTGTTTGCGGCCATTGCCTCGTTTGGTATTGGTAATATGGTACAGGCAAATTCTGTTGCAGAGCCGCTTCTGACCGCATTTGGAGTACCCAAATTGGTCACCGGTATTGTCATGGGCGTTCTTTGTTTCATGGTTATTGTGGGGGGCATCAAACGCATTGGTAATTTTGCCAGTAAAGTCGTTCCACTCATGGCGGTATTTTATATTCTCAGCGTTTTATGTATTATTTTCTCCCACCTGGATGCCGTGGGGGGCGCCTTTGCCACCATTTTTAGTGATGCGTTTACCGGAAGTGCCGCAGCCGGTGGTTTTACCGGATCTGTGGTGGCCCAGGCCATCCGGTTTGGTGTGGCAAGGGGTGTTTTTTCCAACGAGGCCGGTCTTGGAAGCGCTCCCATTGCCCATGGAGCAGCCCAGACAGAAGAACCGGTTCGTGAAGGGCTTGTGGCCATGCTGGGACCCTTTATTGACACCATTGTGATCTGTACCATGACGGCCCTTGCCATTGTCATGACCAATGCCTATACCCTGCTGGGAGAAGGCGGAAAAGCCCTGTCCGGATCGGATCTGACCGCCAGGGCTTTTGAGCTGGGTCTGCCCTTTGCAGGCGGAAATTACATTGTTTCCATCAGCATTATCTTTTTTGCCTTTTCCACAGTTATTGGATGGTCATACTATGGCGATCGGTGCGTGAATTATCTGTTTGGAGAAAAATTCGTCAAACCCTACAAAATTATCTACTGCCTCATCATTCCCGTTGGTGCGACGATCAAACTGTCCACGGTGTGGACGATTTCTGATATATTCAATGCCCTGATGGCATGGCCCAACCTTGTGGGGATTATCTTCTTGAGCCCCTTTGTGGTCAAGAAAACCAAAGAATA
>JASFYZ010000428.1:0-24095 GCA_045046665.1 Desulfobacterium sp. | reverse complement strand
AAATCAAGCGTCTTGGCAGCCTGAATTTTAGGGGTCCAAAGCTAATCATCCACATAAAAATCTTTGAAAATATCCCGGCTTAAGTGGGTAGCCAAAATTATGGAGTATAAAATGACAATTATAAGAAAATGTTTATTTTTATTTGTGCTGTTCTCACTAATTAGCACGGTTTCGTATGGTCAAAATGCTGCGTTGCAACAATCGGAAAAAGTTTTTGATGAAGGTAAATATAGGCATATAGACGCTAGTATTATGTCAATAAATATTGCTGATAAAACAATGATTATTGCAGAAAGGCTTGTAAAGATAGTGACTTATATGGATGAAGACGGCGTCACACAGCATCAAACAAGACTCCTTGATTCTACTGGCAAAAAATTGACCTTATATGATTTTAAAATAAGAGATAGGGTTGTCGTAGAAGGGGTTGAAATGTCAGATCATACAATTATTTCCAGCAGCATAATAAAAACTCAGTAGAGCCCGGTTAAGAAGCTGGTGGGAAATGAGGGGGACGTTGTGAATGCGCCAGTAAAAGCCGAGTGGGATAATGTGGGGACATTTTATATCTATTTTTGGGGTTGATCATAAGATGGGCCACTATACGAGATACAGATTCCTATCCATCTCAAACATTTGGAATAACAAAATTTATTCATAGATGTTAAATGCAAATCACAAGGTGGCCGACGTTATGATCAAGCCCCTATTTTTCTATCACGGCAAATTTGTTCTAACGCGGGTTTAAGCATGTTACCGAAAATTTTCATCATTCGCAGATAATCAAAGAACGCACGAATATTCATTGAGCGTTCCGCATCTTTTGCGCTACGATGGGTACACCCTTTGATTTGATCAGCCCAACGGCAAAGCGCCTAAGCCGTGAAATTTTTTCGATCTGTGCGGGCAGCATTTTTCAATTAGCGTCGAGCTCTGTTTGAGGGTGGGATTACAGTGTTAGCAATAACGTAGCGATACAGTTTAAAGGATAATATTGCATTGTCAAACGCTACAGATAATTGCTACCCGCATGGTCGTAAAAGTGTAAAATACTTTTGGGAGAGTAAGAAGGATGCCTGATTTTTCAAGGTAAAGGCAAAGGGTTAAAAATGAAATCAATAAAGTATGGAGTGGTCATCTTTCTTATTTTTCTGCTTGCCATGGTTTTTTCGGTTTTTGCAGAGTTGTATCAATATAAAGATGAAAAGGGTGTTTTGATTTTTACAGATGATTTTTCCAGAGTACCCGTTACACAACGGGAACGCTTAAAAATAATCAACGAGATAAAATCTGAACGTGGGGATGACACTGAGACAGCACAGCCCCTGACTTCATCCCCAGATGAAACCAATGTTTTGTCGGAAAGATTGATGCAGGAGGAAAAGGTGCTAATAAAGGAAAGTAAAGACTTAAAACAGGAATATGAGCTGATCGTAGAAGGAAATAAAAAGTTGTCAATTTTACGTAAAACGTTGGAAAGTAAAAAAAAAATATCCAAATCGGAATTGGATAATTTTAACGGACAAGTATCGGCTATGAACCTCAGATCGCAGCAGTATGATGCCCGTTTGCAGAGCCATAGGGATCATACCAGTGCCTATGATATGAAAATTGAACAACTTAAAAAAATTGCTGAAGGTAACAGTGGGGGGTGATATGGATTCTGTTAGACCAAATATTTGCGCTGCTCTGGCAAGATCGTTCGGAAAAGCCTTCATGGTTGAGCCAAAGTAAATTGTTTTGACTTTTTACGGCCACCGTCTTAAAACAGACCATCCAGGATGGATACTATTGATATGAATAATAAAATGAGGAGTATTAGATGAAAATAGGTGCGAAATTTTATCTATTGATGGCAACGGTTTTGTTTGTTGGCGGTTGTACCACCACCGGTCTGACGCAGCAACAAGAAACACCCACGCCCGGTGTGGAAAAAAAAGAATCAGTGGCGGTTTACTATGATTTCAAAGACGTGCTGGTACCTCAAGAGCTGAAAATTGATGACGATGCCACTGTGATCATCAGCACCCCCGGGCTTACATCAGGTGTTCTGGCCCTGCGGGGACGGGTGGAAAAAAACTCCCTGTTTAATTTTTTTCACATGAACATGATCAAGGATAACTGGAATATTGTCAGCCAGATCAAATCTCCCAAAATCACCATGCTGGTGTTTCAGAAGGCCAATCGCTGGGCCGTGGTGAACATCCGGGAAAATGAACTTTACACCTATGTGGAGATCGGTGTGGCCCCCACCCAGGATCAGGTCTTGCCCATGGAATCCGGCGAAACCTCCCTCATCAATTGAATCTGGACCCGGGAAAACAATGATAAATCTGAAAGATAAGAATATACTTCTGGGAGTCTGTGGAGGTATTGCCGCATACAAGTCCGTGAGCCTTTTAAGACTGCTGAAAAAAGCAGGTGCCCAGGTAAGGGTGGTGATGACCGATTCTGCCCGGGAGTTTGTGGGTGAAACCACCTTTCGTGTGCTATCGGAAAATGATGTGTGCACCGGGCTGTTCAACACCAACGAGGCCGTGGTTCGGCACATTGAGTGGGCAAGTGAGGCTGACGCGGTGGTCATTGCCCCGGCCACGGCCAACATCATTGCCAAAATGGCCCAGGGCTTGGCAGATGATGCCCTGTCCACCATGCTGCTTGCCGTAACAGCCCCCATCATGGTGTGTCCCTCCATGAACACTTATATGTACGAGAACCGGGCTGTTCAGCGAAATATTGATATCCTGGAAGGGGACGGTATGGTGATTCTGGAACCAGGAACCGGAGAGCTTGCCTGCAAAACATCGGGGGCTGGACGTCTGCCGGACCCTGAAGTAATCTTTGATCGGCTGGAGAAATTGTTTGTTCCCTGTGATTTTACCGGAAAAAAGCTATTGGTAACAGCAGGCCCCACCCGGGAGGCCATTGACCCGGTGCGGTACATCAGCAATCACTCTTCCGGTAAGATGGGCTATGCCATTGCCCAAGCCGCAGAAAAAAGAGGGGCCGAGGTTACCCTGGTATCCGGTCCGGTGGCCCTTTTGCCTCCCCTGGGGATGGAAATAATACGGGTAGAAAGTGCCCGGGACATGGCAGCTGCTGTGCTTAATGCCATGGATCATGCCGATGTTATCATCAAGGTGGCTGCGGTGGCCGATTACAGACCGACTGACCCCAAAGATCAAAAGATAAAGAAAAAGGACCAGACCGGGGATGAGTTGTCCATAAATCTCACAGAAAATCCTGATATCCTCCGGGCCGTGGGGGAGAAAAAACAACATCAATTTGTGGCAGGCTTTGCCGCAGAAACCAACGATCTGGTGGAAAACGCCACCCTTAAAATGGCCCGTAAAAATCTGGATATGATTGTTGCCAATCAGGTGGGGGTTGAGGGCTCCGGGTTTGAAGCTGACACCAATAAAGCTACCTTTCTTTTCCGAGACGGCACCCGAAGGGATGTGCCTCTCATGGATAAGTCTGCCGTGGCCCATGCCCTTCTTGATGAAATTGGCACCAGAATATGATGGAAAAGAATTTAGAGGATCAACCCATACCCATGGTTTCAGGACACGTCCTTGGAGAGATTCTCAGGGATTTTTCAAATTGCCTTTCCCTGCAACGGGACATGGGGGTAAATGGCGTGGATTTTTCCCCTGACACGGTGAAATTAATGGACCAGTGGCAAAGAGGTAAGTTTCGTCCCATGGCCAGACCTGCCCGGCAAGGCGTTTCCAGCCCAGTGCAAAAACCCCGCACAACACCATCCAAGCTTTCCACTTCTCTGGCGGAACCTGGAATTCTTTTGTCAAAAACCCGGGATGCCCAGCCACCTGAAGCAGCCACACCCATGCCATCCAGTGGGGGGGATGTCGCCAGGGAAGGCGCAAGGCCAATTCAAAATCTTCCCATGCCCACCATTCAGGGTCGGGGCATCGGATCTTCAGGAATATTTTTTCTGTGTGAGGCATTCATCCAGGATGAAAACCAACAGCCGGATATTACCCAGGGGCCTGCGGGGGAGCTGTTCCTAAAAATTTTAAAGGCCATAAATCTTAATGTGGATCAAGCTTATATCATCAGTTTTTCTCCGCCGCCCTCCCATGGCAATGCCCCTGATGAGGGATGGCAAAAACAAGTGAAAACCCATGTGTTTAAGAAGATGAGGGAAATCAACCCCCGGATTATCTGTTCCATGGGGGAAACCGCATTGCAGGTGATGCTGGGAAATAACGCCCGTCTGGCGGATGGGGAAGGGCGGTTCCATAATATGGCAACGGCTCTTTTTATCCCCACATTTCACCCGGCCCAACTCATTGAAGATCCGTCCCTGAAACGGGCCGTGTGGGAGAGTATAAAGCGCGTCATACAAAGGGCAGGGCAGGTCTGATAAAACAATTCTGGCTTGATCACAAGCCTGATTCCGCTGGTCCAGAATACGCTCTGCCCGTGGCAGTTATAATGATTAACCAAGGGTGATCCACTGACATGCTATTAAATCAATTCCTGGAAGTATTGGATGCAGAAAAAGGATATTCTCCTCACACCATAAGGGCCTATGGCCGGGACATGAAAGGTTTCATGGAGTTCTGCGCCCAAGACAATGGATCAGAGATCCTGTCCGATGCCCAGTTCCTGGAATATGCAAATCACAAAAAAGCATCCATGGTCCGGGAATACATGGCCGTTCTGGCCCGCAGCGGTATCCAGAAAAGATCGGTGGCCCGCAAACTTGCCGCCATTAAATCTTTTTTTCGGTACCTGGTCATGACTCAGCAACTCTCCTTCAATCCCGCAGAGGCCGTACCCTATCCCAAGCTACCCCAGAAGATCCCCGATTTTCTCACCGTGGATGATATCTTCAAACTGTTGGATTCCATCAAGACCGACACCCTGCTGGGGCGGCGCAATGCCGCCATATTTGAAACTTTTTATTCCACCGGCATTCGGGTATCAGAAATGGAGGGGCTCAATCTTGAGGATGTAGATGTGGAGCGACGTTTTCTCAAGGTGACGGGCAAGGGCAATAAACAGCGTATGGTTCCCATTGGTCAGCGGGCACTTTCTGCCATTCTATTTTATCGAAACAGCCTTGTATCCTCCCATGCTCCCTTATTTTTGAACAAAAACAATGCCCGCCTTTCGGACCGCTCCATGCGTAAGATTCTTAACAAGATCGTGGCAGACTGCCGACTGTATCTTCCTGCGACGCCACACACCCTGCGCCACTCCTTTGCCACCCATATGCTGGATGCCGGGGCAGATCTCCGGGGAATCCAGGAAATTCTTGGCCATGCCAGTCTTTCCACCACCCAGATTTACACCCATGTTACCATGGATCGACTCATGGAAGTGTATGACAAGGCCCATCCCCGCCGTTGAAATAATACTTGCATCTTCCCCCCAAGGGCTTATATTCTTGGCCATATTATTTGTTTTTTATGAAAATTAAACATGACAGGTCTGACCCCTTCAGGCCGGGAGAAAAGCATATGAGTGATGTATTTCATGGAACAACCATTCTTGCCCTGCGCCATAAAGGCCGGGTGGTGGTGGCAGGTGATGGTCAGGTAACCCTGGGCAGTACCATAACCAAACACAAGGCCCGGAAGGTGAGACGCATATATAATGATGCCATCATCACAGGATTTGCCGGTGCAACGGCCGATGCCCTTCATCTGTCGGAAAAACTGGAACAAAAACTGGAGCGTTTCAACGGTAATCTCACCAGAAGTGCTGTGGAGCTGGCCCGGGAGTGGCGCACAGACAAGTATTTAAGACGGCTTGAGGCCATGATGATCGCCGCAGACAAGGACGTCACCTACCTGTTGTCCGGCAATGGGGATATTATTGAACCCGACGATGGTGTGATCAGCATTGGTTCTGGAAGTGCCGGGGCCCAGGCAGCGGCCCAGGCCTTGATGCAGCACACCGATCTTGACCCGGTGGAGATTGTGAAAGAGGCCATGGCCATTGCCGCCTCCCTGTGCATTTACACCAACAACAACATCACCGTAGAAACCATCTAATTGCCACGGGCAGGCCTGGTGTTGCATCCGGGTTTCCCCTCAAAAAAATAATGAAAAAGTAAGGATGCCAGAGCCCAGTACCCAAAATCCAGCACCTACTTTTTCACATATAAATTAAGGATCAGCATATGATTCAGGATCTGAAACCCAAAGAGATTGTCCAGCGCCTTGACAGATACATCATCGGCCAGAAAAATGCCAAAAAATCCGTGGCCATTGCCCTTAGAAATAGATGGCGCAGATGTCAGGTGGAGGAATGTCTCCGGGATGAGATTGCGCCCAAAAATATCATCCTCATTGGTGCCACAGGAGTGGGAAAAACAGAAATTGCCCGACGTCTGGCAGATCTGACCGATTCCCCCTTTTACAAGGTGGAGGCTTCCAAGTTCACCGAGGTGGGATATGTGGGCCGGGACGTGGAGTCCATGGTGCGGGATTTGCTGGAACTGACCATCAATAAGCTTAAAAGCCGCCAGCAGGAGGCTGTCCAGGAAAAGGCAGCCGCCATTGCCGAGGAGCGGATACTGGATATCCTGCTTCCCAACGGCAACACCCCGGCCAAAGTCCAAGGCACCGATCACACTGAAGGAGAGGTGGCTGGTGAGGGTAACCCCATTGATATTGTGGATGCCACCACTGCCTCCAAGACTTCCACCCGGGAAAAGCTTCGCAAGATGCTCAGGGCAGGCAAACTGGATGACCGTCTGGTGGACCTGGAAGTCCAGGCGAAAAATTCCCCCATGGTGGAGATTTTTAGTAACACCGGCATGGAAGAGATGGGCATTAACTTCAAGGATATGCTGGGAAACCTCATGCCCAAGAACACCAAACGTCGTAAAATTAAGGTGTCTGAGGCCATTAAAATTTTGTGCCAGGAAGAGGCGGCCCATCTGGTGGACATGGAAAAGGTGGTGGCCGAAGCCATTGAAATGGTGGAACAGTCCGGCATCATATTCCTTGATGAGATTGATAAAATTGCCAGCAAGGAAAAAGGTCATGGTCCGGATATATCCAAGGAAGGGGTCCAGCGGGACCTTTTGCCCATTGTGGAGGGCAGTTCCGTGCCCACCAAGCATGGCACGGTGAAAACTGATCATATTCTGTTCATTGCATCCGGGGCCTTTCATATGTCAAAACCTTCGGACCTTATCCCGGAACTCCAGGGTCGGTTTCCCATCCGGGTGGAGCTTGATAATCTTGGAAAGGCCGAGTTTGAACGTATTCTAACAGAACCGAAAAATGCCCTGGTGCTCCAGTATATTGCCCTGCTTCGCACCGAAGGTATTGAACTTGAATTTACTCAGGATGCCGTGGAAACCATTGCCGCCATTGCCGAAGAGGTGAACACCAACACAGAGAACATCGGGGCAAGGCGCTTGCACACCCTTATGGAAAAATTGTTGGAAAATGTGCTGTTTGATGCCCCGGATATAGAGGAAAAAAACGTTGTGGTGGATGCGGCCTTTGTGAATGCGCAATTAAAAGATATTGTTGAAGACGAGGACTTAAGCAGGTACATACTATGACAGACAGGACTGTTGCAGACATACTGATAGAGTCCCTCCCCTATATCCGACAGTTTGCTGGCAAAACCATTGTGGTGAAGTATGGTGGCCATGCCATGGTGGATGAAAAATTAAAGGATGCTTTTGCCAGCGATATCACCCTATTGAAATGCATCGGGCTTAACCCGGTGGTAGTCCATGGCGGTGGCCCCCAGATCAATAAGGTGCTTGATGCCATGGGCATTACCTCAAGTTTTGTTAGGGGCATGCGCTACACCGACGACGAAACCATGGATGTGGTGGAGATGGTGCTGGGGGGAAAGGTCAACAAGGAGATTGTGGCCCGTATCAACAGCAAGGGGGGCAATACCGTGGGCCTCACCGGAAAGGACGGGGGGCTTATCACCGCTGAAAAAATGACCATTTACCAGGAGGCAGAAGGGGACAATCCCCCGGAGATCATTGATCCGGGTATGGTGGGCACGGTGTCCCGGATTAATCCCCATGTTATTCACACCCTTGCGGATCAGGGTTTTATCCCGGTGATTGCCCCGGTGGGCATTGGTGAAAAGGGTGAGACCTATAATATCAACGCCGATCTGGTGGCCGCTAAAATCGCCTCGGCCCTTAATGCCGAGCGTCTGATTCTGCTCACCGATGTGGATGGGTTGCTGGATGAGGCGGGAGAGCTGCTCTCCTCGGCCAATGCCGAAACCATCCATGGCATGATCAAAAATGGAAACATCAAGGGGGGCATGATCCCCAAGATGGAGTGCGCCCTGGAGGCCCTGGGCCATGGGGTGCAAAAAGCCCACATTATCAACGGCACAAGATCCCATGCCTTGCTGCTGGAGCTTTTCACCGATTCCGGCATCGGCACCCAGGTTTTCAGGGATAATGAGTAGATTAAATAAGAGGTGAATATTTTGAATACAAAAGAAAAAACAGACAAATATATATTTAACACCTATGGCCGCATCCAGAAGGTGTTTGTAAAGGGACAGGGGGCCACCCTGTGGGATGAAGAAGGCAATACCTACACTGACTTTCTGGCAGGCATTGCCGTGTGTAGCCTGGGTCACAGCCATCCGGAAGTGGCAAAGATAGTGGCAGAGCAGGCGGCCACCCTTACTCATGTTTCAAACTATTACTACACGGCTCCTCAAGCAGATCTTGCCGAAAAACTGGTGACATCCTCTTTTGCAGATCGTGTTTTTTTTGCCAACTCCGGGGCCGAGGCCAATGAGGCAGCCATAAAGCTTGCCAGAAGAAATTTTAATAAAAAAGGGCAGCCCCATCGGGTTAAGATTATTTCCATGTCCCAATCTTTCCATGGACGGACCATCGCCACTCTGTCCGCCACGGGTCAAGACAAAATCAAGGATGGCTTTGCCCCCTTGGTGGATGGCTTTATCCACATCCCCTTTAATGACATTGATGCATTAAAGGCGAACATGGATGACACGGTGTGCGCTGTCATGATGGAACCCATCCAGGGGGAGGGCGGTGTGATACCTGCCACCCCTGAATATATAAAGGCCGTGCGAGCCCTGTGTGACCAGGAGGGTGTTTTTCTGATTTTTGATGAGGTCCAGACCGGTATGGGCCGCTGCGGTCGGCTTTTTGCCCATGAGCTTTATGGCGTAACCCCGGATATCATGACCCTGGCCAAGGCACTGGCCAATGGGCTTCCCATGGGGGCCATGCTGGCCACACAAGAGGCGGCCACAGGTTTTGCCCTGGGCAGCCATGCCACCACCTTTGGCGGAACTCCTCTGGTGGCAGCGGCGGCCCTTAAGGTATTTTCCATTATTTCCCAGCCGGCATTTTTGCAGGATGTGGTGGAAAAGGGTCAATACTTTAAAAAACAGCTCTTTTCCCTCAAAAGTTCCCACCCCATGATTAAAGAAGTCAGGGGAGAAGGATTGCTTGTGGGCATGGAAATTGACGGGGAAGCCGGTAAAATTGTTGAAGAATGTCTGAAAAAAGGCTTTATTATTAACGCAATTCAGGGTAATATTTTACGCTTTGCACCGCCTTTGATTATCAGTCATGGAGAAATAGACGCCTTGGTGGCGGTGCTGGACAGCCTTCTGGCATAAGGAGATTTTGTTTTGAAGAAAGACATACTGTCGTTGCTTGATCTGGAAAAGGATGACTTTACCCATCTGTTTGACAGGGCCTTGCAGCTTAAAAAACGATTTGCACAGGGTATTGCCGATCGTCCCCTCATTGGAAAAAGCCTTGGGTTGATTTTTGATAAAAAATCCACCCGGACCCGTGTGGCCTTTGAAACAGCCATGATTCAGCTGGGGGGAACTCCCATATATATGAGCACCCAGGATACCCAGATCTCCCGTAATGAGCCTGCTTCTGATACGGCCCGGGTGTTGTCCCGGTATGTGGATGCTCTGGCCATGCGAACCTTTGATCATGGTCTTGTGTCCGAGTTTGCCGCATCTGCAAGTATCCCGGTGATCAATGCATTGACCGATTCCTTTCATCCCTGCCAAATTCTTAGCGATATCATGACCATCATTGAGGTCAAGGGTGGTTATGAGGGACAGAAAATTGTCTGGGTGGGAGATGGGAACAATGTGGCCAACTCCTGGGTGAATGCCGCAGCGGTTTTGGGTCTGGAACTGGTGGTGGTCACCCCCAAAGGCTATGGAATTCCCGAAGAGGTCAAGACTGTCGCCCTTGCAAGGGGCGGTTCCAATATTGTCTTTACCCATGACCCTGTGGCCGCAGTGAAGGATGCCGATGTGGTTTACACCGATGTCTGGGCCAGCATGGGCCAGGAAGAGGAACAAAAAAAACGGGAGCTTGCTTTTAAGGGATTCCAGGTCAACAAAGCCTTACTTGCCCATGCCAAAGAAGATGTGACCGTGCTGCATTGCCTGCCGGCCCACAGGGACGAGGAAATTGCCGAAGATGTACTTGAGGCACCGGGGGCTGTGTTCTGGGATCAGGCGGAAAATAAACGCCATATGCACAAGGCGATTCTGGAAACTTTGATCCTGAAAACCCGTTAAAGATTGGGCATTCTTCATTTTGTCCCAAAAGTACCTTACACTTTTTAAAGGACGAGTACCGTAAAATGGGCAGTCACCTTGTGAAAGCGTAAGTCAGGAATGAAGGATGCCAAAGATTGTTATTTTATGTCCTTCTGGGCATGGCTGTTTATCAAGGAGAAAAAAACGTGGCTGATATAAAGAAAGTAGTTCTTGCTTACTCAGGTGGGCTTGATACCTCGGTGATATTAAAGTGGCTCATTGAAACCTACCAGTGCGAAGTGGTGACCCTCACCGCGGATCTGGGCCAGGAAGAAGAGTTGGACGGTCTTGAAGAAAAAGCATTGAAAACCGGTGCCGTCAAGGCCTATGTGGAGGATCTTCGAGAGGAGTTTGTAAGGGATTACGTATTTCCCGCTTTTCGGGCCAATGTGATTTATGAGGGCCAATATCTTTTGGGTACCGCCATTGCACGCCCCCTCATTGCCAAACGCCAGATTGAAATTGCCCATAAGGAAGGGGCAGATGCCGTGAGCCACGGTGCCACGGGCAAGGGCAACGACCAGGTGCGGTTTGAACTGGGATATCTGGCCATTGATCCAGACATTAAAATCATTGCTCCTTGGCGGGACTGGGATCTTACTTCCCGAACCCGGCTCATGGAGTTTGCTAAGCAACACAACATTGAGGTGCCCCAGACCCCCAAAAAACCTTATAGCACCGACCGTAACATGCTCCACATCAGTTATGAGGGCGGCGTGCTGGAAGATCCCTGGGCCCAGGCCACCGATGATATGTACACCATGTCCATCCGTCCTGAGGATGCCCCGGATATTCCTGAAATCATTGATATCACCTTTAAACATGGGGACCCAGTAGCCATCAATGGTGAAGAAATGTCTCCGGCCACCATGCTGAAGTCCCTCAACACACTGGGCGGACGCAACGGTATTGGCCGCATTGATTTGGTGGAAAACCGTTTCGTGGGCATGAAATCCCGTGGGGTGTATGAAACCCCGGGTGGCACCCTTTTACGCCTGGCTCATATGAACATGGAGTCCATCACCCTGGATCGGGAAGTGGCCCATTTACGGGATTCTCTGATACCAAAGTATGCCGAGTTGATCTACAACGGCTTCTGGTTCTCTCCAGAGATGGAGCTGCTCCAGAAAATGATCGACGATACCCAGACCCATGTATCTGGCCGGGTGCGACTGAAACTCTACAAAGGCGGATGCCATGTGCTGGGCCGGGAGTCTGATTTCAGTCTCTATGATGAGTCCTTTGCCACCTTTGAAGATGATGATGTTTACTCCCAGAAGGATGCCGAGGGCTTTATCCGACTTAATGCCCTGCGTTTGAGAATTCGAAAGCTGGCCCAGGATCGCCGCAAGTAACTTGGGGGCAGGCCTGCGTTGTTGTCGGGATGCCTAATGTTGTTGTCGGGATGGGGTCAGGCCTGACCCCACTGACTTTAAAAAAATCAGGAATAAAATAATGGCAAAAAAACCATGGGACGGCAGATTTTCCCAGAGTACAGACAAATTGGTGGAAAAGTTCACCTCCTCCATTGATGTGGACAGGGGGCTTTACAATTATGACATTGACGGCAGCATCGCTCATTTGAGGATGATGGCCCACCAATCCATGATCACCGGGGAAGAGGCAGATGTGCTGGCCCAGGGTCTTGAATCGGTTCGCCAGAAGATCAAAGACAATGCCTTTGAGTTTTCCGACACCCTGGAAGATATCCACATGCACATTGAAAGTGCCCTGGGCGATGAAGTGGGCACCGTGGCCCGAAAGCTTCACACGGGCCGTAGCCGCAACGACCAGGTGGCCCTGGATGTGAGAATGTATCTAAAGGCTGAAACCCATCATGTCATGGACGGACTCATGGTCCTTCAAAAGGTGCTGGTGGACAAAGCCCATGAAAACCTTGATGTGGTGATGCCGGGGTACACCCATCTCCAGCGTGCCCAACCGGTCTTGTTTGCCCATCATCTCATGGCCTACTATGAGATGTTCAAGCGAGATTCTGAGCGGTTTGAAGATTCCCTGAAGCGCACCGATGTCATGCCCCTTGGCAGTGCGGCCCTGGCTGGCACCACCTTTCCCTTGAACCGGGAATACACCCGGGAGCTGTTGGGCTTTGCCAAGGTATCAGATAATAGCATGGATTCTGTTTCCGACCGGGATTTTGCCATGGAATTCATCTCCCATGCCACCATCTGCATGGTGCACCTGTCACGGTTTTCCGAAGAGCTGGTGCTGTGGTCCTCGTCGGAATTTGCCTTTGTCACCATATCAGACGCTTTTACCACCGGCTCCAGCATCATGCCCCAAAAGAAAAATCCCGATGTGGCCGAATTGGTCCGGGGTAAAACCGGCCGGGTGGTGGGTAATCTCATGGCCATGATCACCCTGATGAAATCCTTGCCCCTGGCCTATAACCGGGATATGCAGGAGGATAAAGAGCCGTTGTTTGACACGGTGAATACCTTGAAGGCCTGCGTGGATATTTATGCCCGTATGTTGCCCAACATTGCCGTGAATGCCCCCAGAATGCGAAATGCCGCTGAAAACGGATTTTTAAATGCCACAGACCTTGCCGACTACCTGGTGGTCCGGGGCATGCCCTTTAGAGAGGCCCATTCTGTGTCAGGAAAGGCCGTGGCCTTTGCGCTTGGTAAAGGAAAAGAGCTGCATCAACTGACCCTTGAAGATCTTCAAACTTTTTCCCAGCTCATTGAAGGGGATATCTTTGGCTTTCTCTCCACGGAACAGATGATTTCTCGCAGGGTTACCCATGGGGGCACGGGCTATGAGAATGTTAAACTGGCCGTGGAAAAGGCCCGTGAACAACTGAACGCTTAAATTTGATGATCAAGTTCTCAAAATTTAGGGTGTCAGAACAAATCAATTTACCTGCAAACCCGGCTGAAAATTTATATATTTGGAGTATGTTATAGAAAAAGGACAGGAGTGACATGGGATACACAGTGAAAAAAATAACCGTGACTGCCATGGTGCTTTTGTGGGTGGTAATGGGCATGGGTTGCGGCAAAAAAGGGCCGCCCTTGGCGCCGTTGGCCTTGATCCCACCGCCACCTGTCCATGTCAGTTACCAGTTGACGGCAGATCAGGTGATGCTCCAATGGGAACTTGATCCTGAATTTCAAAAAAAGAGCAAAGGGGGTGACATGGGAGTTGAGATTTACAGGGCTGGTCGAAGCCTTTCCGAAGATGCGTGCAAAGGATGCCCTTTGCCCTTTGAACATTTAGCAGACGTTCCGGCAACGACCTTGGAGTATAGGGAATCACTCGAAAGAGGGTTTCGATATTTCTATCGCCTGAGAACCGCCCAGGGTGCCAATATTGTCAGTGAGTATTCTGAAACGGTTGAATTTGATTTTGAATAACTGCCATTGCAGATCTGTCCACCACAATAAAAAAGAAAGATAAATATAGGGCATTCTTCATTTTCCAGTTTACACTTGTTGGAGCAAGAAGCCCATTTTTCAAGAATTATTTCCAAAAGACTGTAAAGTACTTTTGGGGTCATATGAAGGATGCCAAATATAGTATGAAAAAACAGGTGCCGGTTTTTATTTCCATCGGGTCCAACATGGGAGACAAGTATGATAATTGCATCAAGGGCATTGAGCTTTTAAGCCAGCTGGATCACACATCAGTCACCCATGTCTCCCCCTTTTACCAGACCGATCCCGTTGATTTTACTGACCAGGATTGGTTTGTCAACGGCATGGTAAGGATAACAACGCCCCTTTCACCTGTTGATTTGATGGCCAGTTTAAAGGCTATTGAACAGGCCTTGGGGCAATTTGAAAAATCGGTGCGTTTCGGCCCCCGACTCATTGATCTGGATATTGTGTTTTATGATAATCTGGTGATGAATCAGGAAACGGTCATTCTTCCCCATCCCCGGATGCACACAAGACGCTTTGTCTTAAAGCCACTTTGTGATATAGATGCGAGCATAATCCACCCTGTACTGAAGCAAACCGCCCAAAACCTCCTGGATGAACTCAAGGAGGGTGAACAGAATATTTTACCATATGCCCCAAGGGGCAGTCTGTCCTGAAATAATCCACCCTGAACGGGTGATTCATTATAAAAAATACGGAGAATATAATTATGAAGTTTTTTATAGATACAGCAAATATTGAAGAGATTAAAGATGCCAACAGCATGGGCATGGTGGATGGGGTTACCACAAATCCCACCCTTATTGCCAGAGAAGAAGGTGAGTTTAAGGAGATTATCAAGGAGATCTGCTCCGTTGTGGATGGCCCGGTGAGTGCCGAAGTGATCAGTCTTGAATACGATGGCATGGTGTCCGAAGCCAGAGAACTTGCCACCATTGCCGATAATATTGTGGTGAAGATTCCCATGACCATTGAGGGTCTTAAAGCCGTCAGAACCCTTTCCAATGAAGGCATTAAAACCAATGTAACCCTGGTTTTTTCTGCACTCCAGGCTCTGATGGCTGCCAAGGCCGGTGCCACCTATGCAAGCCCCTTTGTGGGACGTCTGGATGACCTTTCCCAGGATGGCATGAATCTCATTGAGGAGATTGTGGAGATCTACAGCAATTATGGATATCCCACAGAGATTATTGTTGCCAGTGTTCGAAATCCCCTCCATGTGTTGAATTCTGCCCTTCTGGGTGCTGATATTGCCACCATTCCCCATAAGGTCTTAAAAGCCCTTGCATCCCACCACATGACGGACAAGGGCATTGATGCTTTCATGGCGGATTGGGAGAAAAAAGAAAACAAATAAACACGGGCACATTCCAATTCTTCCGATCAGAGACTTAATTATCAAAGGATCAGACTTGTCCATGACCCCGTTTGCCGGAAATCAGTTCCATGGAATTGTATGATGATGCCTGGGAAATGGGAATACGCTTATAAAACACCCATGGTCAAAAGTTTAATTAAAATGGGTACTAACGCTGGAATGAGTTTGTATGATTTAAAAAAATAAGCTTATTCCAAAATTATGGTTGACAGATGCAGGGGAACCTTATATAAAACCTCTTGTCTTAACTGAGCGGGAATAACTCAGTGGTAGAGTGCGACCTTGCCAAGGTCGAAGTCGCGGGTTCAAATCCCGTTTCCCGCTCCATTTAAAGTCAGTCAAGGCGGCTTGGCCAAGTGGTAAGGCGACGGCCTGCAAAGCCGTTATTCTCCAGTTCAAATCTGGAAGCCGCCTCCAAAAAATATGTGATAAATAAAAGGGCTTAGAAAGAAATTTCTAAGCCTTTTTTATTTTGTAAAGAGTCCCCCCACACACCATCCCCCATAAATTCATCTGTTTTGGGAAATCTCCCCCATCTTTCCGATCAACAACCAGCAATTTATATGTAAGAAATTATCGGCATCCTTCATATGACCCCAAAAGTACTTTACAATTTTTTGGGAAAAAGCCCCTGCAAATAGGGTTGCTTTAAAAAAGTGTAAAGTACTTTTGAAAGATGCCAAATTATCCATAGATGATATTTTTGGTTTTTATTTCTGCATGCATGCTTTATATTGACGAAATGACTTGATTTTCTGGAAAGTGACAGCATTGATAATCTTTGGAATGGGGTATATGATGCCTGCAATCACAGCAAAGGAAAAACAGATATGGTGGTGAAAAACAATAACGGATTTACCTTGATAGAGCTAATGGTAGTAGTGGTAATTCTGGGTATTCTGGCCGGAATGATTGTCCCCAAATTGATGGGACGCACAGATGAGGCAAAACAGGTCAAGGCCCGTGTCGACATCGTTGCCATGGAGACGGGGTTAAAGCTGTACAGACTGGATAACGGTAACTATCCCACAACAGAACAGGGCCTTCTGGCCCTGGTGGAACGCCCCGAAAGTGAACCAATCCCCACGAAATGGCCCACGGGTGGATATATTGAAAAGGGAAAGGTTCCTAAAGATCCCTGGGGCCGGGAATATCTTTATCTTTCCCCCGGGATGAACGGTGAGTATGATATCATCTCCTATGGTGCAGATGGGGCCCCCGGCGGTGCGGACAAGGATTTGGATATCAATAACTGGGAAATTGAGTGATCAGGAACAACCAGGGGTTCACCCTTATTGAATTGGTAACGGTGATGGCCGTGATGGGCATTGTCCTTTTTTTTACCCTGCCACGGTTTGATGCCTTTAATCCCTTTGGGGCATCAATGACCCCCACCGGGAAGCTGTTGCTGCTCATTGAACAACTTAAGTCCCAGACCCTTGAAACTCAACAGGACTATTTGCTGAAAATTGATACTGCAACGGGCCAGGTTTGGGTGACATCTTCTGACCTTGTTTCCGGGATCGGGGATATCCCGGAAAAGGAGTCATCCCCAGAGCCTCTGATTTCATTTTCAGAGGATTCCTCCATTGAGGATGTGACAATTATATCAAGGACAATGGATGAAGAGGGTGATGGGGATGAAATCACCATTCGGTTTAGTGGAAATGGCTATTCTAACCAGGTCTTTATTTATATTCAGGAAGATGATCGGGATCTCACCGTGGCCATAGAGCCTTTTTTACCCCGGGCACAGCTTTTGGAGGGCCATGTTTTCTGCGGAGAGTAAAAGGAAAAACAATGATGGTTTCACCCTGCTTGAAATCATGGTTAGTATTTCCATCATTGCCATTGTGCTGGTGTCCCTGTTTCGCATGCACGCCTCCACCATTCGATTGGCGGAAAAGGTGAAATTCAACGCCGTGGCCACCAGCCTTGCCCAGAAAAAAATCACTGAGATATGCATGGATATAGAAGATGCCAGCGATGCCACAGGAGATTTTGGAGATGAATTCCCCGGCTATTCATGGGAGAGCCACATGGGTGACATGTCGGTGTTTGATGAAAACATGATCTCTGAAAAACAGGCGGAAAATATGAAACGTATTGATCTGACCATTTCCCTGGGGAACAGACACGTCTTTACCCTGCGAGCCTGGATTTATGATGATAGTGACTCATGAGCCGCTATCCTTCCTGTGACCATAAAGGTAATATGTATTTTTCTTCCGTATCTCTTCGATGTGATGCCATGGCAAATAAGGGCTTTACCCTCATAGAAATCCTGGTGGCTGTGGTGATTTTTTCTATTTTAATGACCACCATTTTTTCCTCCTTTAAAGCCTTTGTCATGTCTTCTGACCATATTCAAACGGCCATTTCCCGGGACGAAACCATGGGACCTCCCCTGAAAATCATCTCCCGGGACCTTATGATGGCCCATTTTTCCCTGCCCCCGGCATATGTCAAGCCCGATACCCGATCCACTCCCGACCCCTTCAGACTGGTGGGAACTCAAGATAATGTGGGGGGAGAAGAGTTTTTTCGGGTGCGGTTTGTCTCCCGGGGGCTTTTGACTGTTCAGGGGGATGAACATGAACGCCTGGTTCAAATCATCTACTATGTGCGCGCCAATGACAATGGCGGATTTGATCTGTGTCGTTCCGAATCCCTTCCTCCCTGGGAGGATGGGGTGGAGAATGATTGTGATCCCCTATTGATAAGAGATATATCCGCCTTTGACTTAAGCTTTTTTAATGAAGAAAATGAGATGTTCACCCAATGGGATTCCGATGCCGAGGCCTTTGATCATGCCACCCCCCATGCCATTGGGGTGATGATCAGATCCAAAGACGCCAAGGCCCAGGATGATACCCTGGCAGGTGATGCGATTATGACTTCCATTATTTTGCCAGTGCAAAGGGATGCCCTGCAATGATGAAAAATCAAATAAAAAATAATCGGGGGGTGGCCCTTTTTATGACCCTTGCGTTAATATCTGTCCTGACGGCGGCGGCTCTGGAAATAGGGCGGCGGGCGGGTAAAGCTGCCTCCCGATCCGCTGTTGCCTTGGAGCTTTTCCAGGCCCGGCAGACGGCCTGGTCCGGTATTCAACTGGCCATGGGGATACTTGCCGCAGATGCTGAAAAAAATGACATTGACTCCCTCCAGGAGAACTGGGCAAGCCCTGAAAAGTTGGCAATGGCCGTGGCGGCCCTGGAAATGCCCTTGGGGACCCTGACCCTTTCCATCACCGACGAGCTGGGAAAAATCCAGGTCAATGCCCTGCTGGACGCTTATCCCGGCAACGCCTTTAATGAAAATCAACGAAAATTGTGGGAACGTATGTTGGATCTGCTCATCTCCGGGGACAAATCCCAGGATGACCGGGACCCGGCTGAAGTTATTAATTCCTTGAAGGACTGGCTGGACAGTGGAGATGACGATGCCGTCACCGGGGTGTCCGGTGCAGAAGCGGACTACTATGAAGCCCTGGACCCTCCGGTGCACTGTACCAATGGGCCGTTGACCACCCTGGATGAACTTTGTTTTGTCAAAGGTATTTCGGACAATTTTCTCCAATGGGGAAAGGCAGCGTTGGAATCTGAATCTGAATTGGGATCTGGAGTAGAACTGGAACAAATGGACGATTCCCTTGATTTAGGGCAATTTTTTTCCGTCCATGGCATGGCGGACACCGACGAAAAAAAGGGGCGGTTTTCTTTTCCCGGTACCATTAATATCAATACCGCAGGGCCGGAAGTTCTCTCTTTCATGCTCCCCTCGGGCATGGAGGATGAGGCATCGGCCCTTGTGGATTTCCGGCTGGAGCAGGAACCGGACAGTGATGGATTCATAAATGCCCTTGACAAGGGGTGGTATGAACAGGTTATACAGTTGTCTGGAAAAGAGAAACAGGCATTTGAAAATATTGTCACCTATTCGAGCCATTTGTTCAGAGCAACGGCCGTTGCCGATGTGAATGGCCATGCTATTACATTGACCGGCATCATCAAAAGGAAAAAACAAGAGAAAACAGGGGCATGGTCCTGTAGGCTTCTGGAACTCTTGGACAAATAGAGATGAAAGGCTATCTGCTTGCACTGGAAATAAAGGCTACCGGGGACCCTGCTGACCCCATTCCGGACAAGGACGGGATCACTGATCCAGAAAAAGGGAAATTCACACCGTTTCCCTGGTCGGTGTCTGCCCTTGTTTTGAAACCTTCTGTAAAGGGGCTGGTGGTCGTCAATGCCTTGACCATGGGGATGAGTCCTTTTGTGGATAACGCTGCCGGAGCCTCGGTACCCAGCCAATCATCCCTGGACGACGTCCTGGAAAGACTCGCACAAAGAGTGGACCTCAGCGCTTGTTCCCGGGCCGTGGTAGCCATTCCCGCTTCCATGGTCTTCTTTCGACACATGGATCTGCCCTTTAGGTCCAGGTGGAAAATAGGACAGGTGCTTCCCATGGAGCTTGATGCCGTGCTCCCCCTGTCCGATGAACCCCATGTCAGTGATTTTATTTTTACGGGCCTTTCTCAATGTGACACCCATACCTTTTTGACGGCCTCCCTTTCCACCCAAATGGTGGATACGCTGTGCAATTCCCTGGAAAAACGAGGCATCTCACCGATCCTTATTTCATCGGCCGGTTATCTGGCATCCCATCTTTTTCTTGATTCCCTGCCGGGAAAGGGCTTTTATCTCATGGTGGAGGTAATGCCCCATTGTCTGGTGATAAACGGGATATTTGATGGGGTGATCGTGGGACTGAGATCCATTGTGAGGGGGAGTAATGCCGGTGTGACCATGGAGATGGGGCGTACGCTAATGCTGTTCCGACACCGATTGGGAATTACTCATTCCCTTTTGGGGTGTCACATCATCTGGTCTGATACCCGGGACAAAGATCTGGAAGCCCAGCTGGAAAAAATCCTTGCTGCCCCTGTTGTTCGTGAAGATCTAGCCGCTGTTTCCCCATCCCTTGAAAATGGGGAGATTGTTTTTGACTCCAAGGCCCATGAATATCTCAACGCCTTTGCCGCAGCCCGGTGCAGTGGAAAACAGGGCTGTCTTAATTTTTGTCAAAAGAGTAATGGACAGGGTGCTTTTGTGGAAAAACACATGGCACAACTGGTAACCATGAGCCTTCTGATTCTCATCTGCTTTTTTCTGGTGGTTGCCGGGGAACATATGGAAATACGTTCCCTTGACAACCAGGTTGTTGCCATGGATGAGCAGGCTGTATCCATTTTTAAAGAGACCTTTCCAGAGATCACCACCATTGTGGACCCCTATATGCAGATGAAGATTCAGGTGCGACAGTCGTCGGAACAATCCGGACGTTTTTTAAATATGGAAAACCGCTTTGCCGTTGGTAATAAAATCACGGATCTTCTTTTTGAACTTTCCAGCCGGATTCCAGATACCATTGATGTAGAAATTTCCCGCTTGGTGTTCAATGATGGCCGTATGGTCCTTTCCGGGGATACAGATACGTATGACAGCGTGGACAAAATGAAAACGGCCATTGAATCCTCCCCGCTTTTTACCGATGTGAAAATCAGTAATGCCGCAGCAGACAAGAATGAAAAATGTATTCGGTTTAAATTTATTTTCCAGATCACGGACGATGAAGAAAATTTGCCCACGGATAGAAAGGAGAATTCATGAAACAGCTTTCCACACGGGAAAAAAGAATTCTCTGCCTGGGCGGATGCTTCTTGTTGATACTCTTTGCCCTTAAGGGCATATTGCTGCCAGCCATGGCGGAAAAAGAGCGGTTGGAAAAAAGGATGGTTGCCGCTGGAAAAACTTTGCAGGAGATGACATCCATGCAGGAGCAGTATCAACGCATGGGCTTAAACGTTTCCCGGGAGATGCATACCCGAAAAATCCGTGAGAAAGGATTTACACTGTTCTCCTTTCTGGATCGACTGGCTCTGAAAAGCGGGGTTAAAGAAAATATTGTGCACATGAAACCAGATTCCCGAAAACATGACAAGGGTGCCTACACCATTTCCATGGTAAAGGTCAAACTGGAATCCCTTTATCTAAAGGAGTTCATGGATTTCCTTTATTTTATTGAGACCGCAGGCAAGGGCGTTCATATCTCCGGGGTGTCCCTGACAAAAACCGGAAAAGAGAACCAATTGATGGATGCGGTGCTGGACGCCTGGATGTTGGTTCAGGAGGACGCAGCCTGATGGGTGGGAAATCCGTTTTTTTCTATGTTGCTTATACCCTTGGGGTTTTTGTGATTTTTTTATATCTGCTGTTTCCCGGTGAAAAACTGGCCACGCGGTTGTCCCAAACCTTGAATCAATCCTTGGAGTCGGTGGAAATCTCAGTGGGTGATTTGCAATGGCACCTCCCCCTGGGCCTTGGGGGGGCTGCCATTGTTGTTTCCTTCCCGGATAAAAGCGGGGTTGTTTTGGATCATCTATGGTTGAAACCTGTATTGACCACTCTTTTTAATGAATCTCCGGCACTTAAGTTTGATATGGAGCTCTATAAAGGTACCGCTTCTGGCATGCTCAAGGCGCCCTTATCCCTGGAGCAGGGACTGAACAGGATGCCATCAACCTATCTTGTGGATGCTCAGTTTGATGATATCAGTATTGAACAATTTCAATATGCAACCGGCCAGGGAGATATCACGGTGTCATGCCTTGCGGGGGGCAGACTTACCCTTTCCAGAAGTCAGGACAGGGGGATGGGGGGCACAGGAGAAATAATGATTTCCAACTGTGCCATTGATATTGCCCATGGGATTTTGTCGAGCATGGGCATCTCGGGAGTGAATTTTAAAACCGTAAAAATAACATATCGGTTGGCGGATAATCGTCTGGAGATCCTTGAGTGCCGGGCCATGGGGCCTGAGATGACCCTGACTGTGTCAGGAAAGATCGCGCTGAATTCTCCATTGTCAACGAGTAGACTTGACTTAAAAGGGCGATTGCAACCCGATGCTGGTTATCTTTCAGGATTGTCAAATTTGCCGCCAATGGTATCCGGTCTTCTGGGCCGGTTCAAGGGCAAAGGCCTCCCCTTTAAAATTAAAGGCACCTTGGACAGGCCCGGGGTGACACTATGAAAAAAGGTTTTGTACTGATCCATCTCATGTTGTTGACCTTGCTGGCGTTCCAGGGGGTAAGGATGCTTTATGGTCAACTGGATGACAGGCCGGTGGTTGTGACTGTTTCCCAGGATGCTGGTGCAATCCTCCGTGATACCGGAAAAGAGACAACGGAGAAAAAATTTTCCAGACAACACTATGCCAGTATTGAAAAGCGAAATCTTTTTAAGGCGGCCCTGGAAGAGAAAAAGGATGTCTCTTCATCTGAGACTGACATTCCTTTGGTGGAAACCCTTGAAAAAACCAGCCTTGACTTAAAATTACTGGGGACAATTATCCTGGAGCCCCAGGGGGCTTTTGCCATTATCCAGGAGGGCCGTAAAAAGAAACAAAAGCGTTATCAAAAGGGAGACACGGTTCAAAATGCCCTGGTAAAAGCAGTGTTGCGGGGAAAGGTGATTCTTTCTTACAAGGGACGGAATGAAGTGCTTTTAATGGAACCTGCCAAAGGATCTGCTGCACCGAGGGCTTCCTTCCCCCCTTCTGCCAGTCTTACAGCGCCTCCTGGTGAAAAAACCTCCCTGAGTCGTTCCCTTGTGGACGAGGCATTGGGGGACATCAATAAGCTCATGGGAGATGTCCGAGTAAGGCCTCACTTTTCCCGGGGAAAGCCCGATGGGCTATTATTGTATGGCATTAAAAAAAATTCTTTGTTTCAAACTATGGGCCTTAAAAACGGGGATATTATCATGGGGGTTGATGGCAAAAAAATTGAGAGTGTGGATGATGCCTTGACCTTTTATGAACAATTGAAAAATTCATCGGATGTGAATGTTCAGATCAAACGACGGGGAAAGACAAAGGAAATTCAATATCATGTGGAGTAGAAAAAAATCATTGCCCTGTTTGTTGATTGTGCTGATCAGTTGTCTGGGAGTGCTGACTTGCCAGATTCGGGATGCCTCCTGTGCCCCCTCCGAGGCATTACAGGAGCAGGAGTCCACTAAAATGGTCTCCATTGATTTTAACGATGTGGATATCAATGTGTTCATAAAGTTTATCAGTGAACTCACCAGAAAAAATTTTATTGTGGATCGGCGAGTCAAGGGTAATATCACCATTATCTCTCCTTCAAAAATATCGGTGCAGGAAGCGTATATGGTATTTGAGTCGGTCCTGAACATCAATGGCTTTTCAACGGTGCAGGCGGGCCGTGTGATTAAAATTATGCCAACTCCCGATGCAAAATCCCAAAATATTGATACAGGTGTTCGTAAACCCGGGGATATTGCCCGGGACAGGCTGGTCACCCGCATTATTCCGTTAAAGTTTGCCGATGCCAGTGAAATAAAGCGACTGCTGACCCCCCTGGTGTCCAAGGGCAGTATTATTCTTTCCTACAATGATACCAATACCTTGATCATCACCGACACTCTTTCCAACATAGAGCGGTTATTAAAGATTATTTCTGCCGTGGATATCATGGGCATTGGAAAACGGATTTCAGTGATTCCAGTGGAACATGCCGATGCATCAAAACTTGTGAAAAATCTTACCGGTATTTTCACGGCCCGGAGCCGGAAGGAAAAGGGAAAAACCGATCCAGACATGGTGGTGAAGCTTGTTGCCGATGACAGAACCAA
>JASFYZ010000427.1:0-13508 GCA_045046665.1 Desulfobacterium sp. | reverse complement strand
AACATATCCGACAATGCTCATGATGTTTCCAGGCATCAAAGCCATAAGCAGAGGCCCCACAGTGCAGCAGCAGGCGGTGATGATCAGTACCACTTTACGACCGTAAACGTCGGAAAGCTTTGGAACCAGGATGCAGTAGGCTATATAAAGAACACCCATAACTGAGCTGACCCATCCCATCTGTTGGACCGTCAAACCGGCGACATTTACCAGATAAAGAGGGGCAAATAGCATGAGGGTCCAATAGCCACCGAACATGCAAACGGCAAAGATTACGCAAACAATTACGTTGCGGTTTTTTAACATGGCTGAAAAGCCACCTGCTTCCTGCAGCATCTTTTTTTGTTTAATTACCTGATCTGGATCAATTTTGATCTCTTTAACAAAGAAGAGGATAAGGAAAAAGATGACCAATGTCGGCAGGCTGACCAGAAGATAGGTCATTTGCCAGGAGAAGTTTTTGACAACTTGAGTCACCATCACCGGTCCGAGAGTCACCGCGATGAGGCCAACACCGGCATTTGTTATGCCGAAATTACGCCCGAAGTTTTTCGGACAGCAGTGAATAAGCATGGCTCCGAACAGTCCCAGTAAAGGGCCTTCCGTGATACCCACCAATGCGCGTACCATAATGAGCTCTTCATAGCTGCTCACGAAAACACAACTTGCAGTGGATAAAAAGGTGGTAAACATCCAAAAGAGCAGCCACTGCTTGCGCCCTCCAACTCTGTCCATGATGACGCCGAATACAATGGCAGATAGGGAATATGTGCCTGTATTAATAAAGCCCAGTATGCCGATTTGTTCGTTGGTAATTCCCAGTTCCGGCTGGATGATTGGAAGCATAAACGCCATCGCCAGCCTATCCAGAAACTCAAACCCGAAGGCAAGGGTCAATATCGTTACAAGGGTTAATTCATACTTGGTTTCAAACATCTTTTTTAACATTAGGACATTACCTCTTTATTTTGACAAATTAATATTGAGTCGTGTAACTTCTCAATAAGGGACTTCCCCGAAAATAGGCTACCACTATGTCAAGTTTAATATGTTGATATTGCATCATAAAAAATTGTAATCTGGTAGTTTATTATCGTCCAAGTCCCTAACTCCAGGCATTCAGGGAATCTTCTTGAATAGTACCCGGCGTTTAAGGGGGTAAGCATGCTTTATTACCCGGTTATTGAGAACTTACTGAGTTGTGTTACGCGTAAAAGCACAAACCCACATGGGCCTCTATGCGCGTTATATCGGGGGCACTGGTGTTGAAAAGGTAGTGTAAATTCGCTATAGCGTGAATTTACTGAAAGCAGTAATCGTGCCGATTGAAAAAAACATGAAACACACCAGCAATTTTAATCATGGCTTTTAGTCAACCACTTTGGCGTGTAAGCGATTGAAATCAAACTGATAAAAATCATCATTTTTTTGTTTAATCGCATATGGTTACAAAATTAGAATTGCTGGAAACACACGGATAAGAATGAAAAAAATATCAGGGACTGCACCTCGTAAGATATCATTCCAGACTGTTCTGGAATGACAACCCGTTTAATACCCAAACAGCACCCCAGTGGAAAAAAATCCGTAAGTTCTCAATAACCTGGGCTGATAAAACCTGCTTACCCTTTAAATGTTGGGTGCTATTCAAAAAGATTGTCTGAATGCCCGGACTTATTGAGAACTTACAAAAATCCCGGCAAAATTTTTTGTGCATCCCGGGAATTGGCTTACAAGAGACCCACTCTTTATGGCAAGAGTGTTACTTTATGTTTCACATATAGAGAGTAGTGTTTCCTAAATACACACAAAGAATGAAAGTTTTTTCTGAATATCATTGATACCTCATTACAAAATGAAGCAATTTTCTGGAATTATTGACTCCGTTGTCCCCATCAAAACCTAACGCCCCTATCTCTAACCTGGACAGGCAAGAATCAAAAAAGCTTGATAAGCCTCTTGCCCAAATAACACAAAAATCAGGGGGGTGATCATAAGATGGGCCACTATACGGGATACAGAATTGTATCCACCACAAACATCTGTAATCACAAGATTTATTTTTCATTATTAAAAATCAATCACAAGGTGGCCGATGGTATGACCCATCCCAAAATCAGAGATAAAAATCAAAATAGATTGGGTGCCAGCAGCACTTATGGGTAAAGAACTCTGAAGGATTACGCGTTCCAGCGAGCAATCAAATTTTAGTCAATATTGATTGTGTGGACTGATTCATGCATCAATGAATAGTAATATTATAAAGGCAAGAGATGAAACTGGATCATCAAATAATGGAATTTGGCAGGAGAATTTCTTTTGTCTATAAAGGTCAGACGACTCAACTATAATTTCTAATAAATAAAGCGAAATGCATATGTATGAGCATCTTTTTTTACCCTTGAAATTAGGGAACACTGAATTACCAAATCGTATCTGTCTTTTGGCCCATCGGACCAATTTCGGTAGGGGCGGTGTTTTAAACGACCGTCATATCGCTTATTACCGGCGACGTGCCCAAGGGGGATGTGGACTGATTATCGTAGGTGAACTTGCTATCCATCCGAATGACCGGCCCTGGGAAAGCCTGATTGAACTTCAGGGTGCTGGCGTTGTCAAGGATCTGCAAAGGCTCACCGATTCGGTTCATGAATTTGATACCCGTGTGTTTGCCCAATTGAACCACCATGGATTCCAGAGTAGCGGACATATTACCCGGAAATGCCTGTGGGGGCCTTCAGCCGTGTCTGATATTGTGTTTGGGGAAGTTTGCAAACCCATGGAACCCGAAGATATCACTGAACTGCTGGAGGCATTTGTCAAGGCCGCACTCCAGATCAAAGAGAGCGGGTTTGATGGCTTGGAGATTGACATGGGGCCGGAATCCCTTCTCAGACAATTTTTATCCCCTATCTGCAATCACAGAACCGATGAATATGGGGGAATTCTTGAAAATCGACTCCGTCTGCCCTTAGAAGTGGTTGATGGTGTTCGCAAGGCTGTTGGTAAGGATTTTACTGTGGGTATCCGTCTTTGTGTGGATGAAAAGTTTTGGAGTGGTATTACCACAGAAGAGTCCATACCCATGGCCCAGATTTTTGAAAAAACAGGACAGATCGACTTTATTAACGTGGCTGTGGGAACCTATTATAATCTTCACCTGGTCATGCCCTCTTCACATGTTCCCGAAGGGTTTACAATTGAAACGGCAGAAATCATCAAAAACAGTGTAAGCCTGCCGGTATTTGCCAGTCATCAGATCAGCTTTCCGGGCATGGCAGATACCATTATCAAAGAAGGCAAAGCAGATGTTGCAGGGTTTGTCCGGCCCATGATCTGCGATCCAGACATGGCGATCAAGGCAAAGCAAGGAAGAGTCAAGGATATCAGGCACTGCGTCAAGGATAATAAAGGATGCATCGGCCGCTTGAACCAGTCCAAGGCCCTGGGCTGTATTCAGAATCCCCGAATCGGCCATGAACCCCTGACCGGATATGATGTTCTGGTCAAGGCAGAAAAAAAGAAAAATGTAATGGTCATTGGAGCCGGGCCTTCGGGTATGGAAGTTGCCCGTGTGGCTTGTAAACGTGGACACAATGTCTCGATATATGAACAGGAGGAAAAAGCGGGAGGCCAGGTCAACCTGATTGGAGAACGTCCCGGCCGGGAAACCATGCCCGGTGTGGTTCTGTATCTCAAACGCATGCTTGACAAGCTTCAAGTTCCTGTTCATACGGGCATTACCGTTACTTCTGAAATGATTCTCAAAGAGAACCCGGATGTCGTGGTCGTTGCAACGGGTTCCAGGCCTGAGGACAACCCCTTTGCTGGCAATTATGGAACCCCTTCGGTTATCACTGGGGCAGATGCCATCAAAGGAACCCACCCTATGGGAGAAAAAGTTCTTTTAATTGATGAAGATGGCGGTCACCATTCCATGGCAACGGCAGAACTCCTTGCCGGTCAGGGAAAAAAGGTCGATGTGATCACAAGTGATCTGTTCATTGGCATTGAACTTGCGTCCCGGGGTGAACTTTACCTTGGAAGACAGCGTCTGCTCCAGCAGGGAGTTACCTTTACCACGGATATAGAGGTGGTTGAAATCAACGATAAATTGGTAAAAGCGCGTGATATTTACACCAATAAGACTGTTCTATATAAAGATTACGATACGATTGTACTTGATGTCGGTAACGTGGCAGAAGATGCGCTTTATAAAGAGATCAAGGGGCAGATCAAAGAGGTCTACAGGACAGGGGATTGTGTTGCCCCAAGAGGTATTGACATGGCTATTATCGAAGCAAGAAATGTGGGGGAACTATTGTGAGCGAATTCAAATATCTGTTTTCACCGCTTAAGATTGGTTCCGTGGTGATACCGAACCGGCTCCATTTTGCACCTCACATGACCAATTATGCGGAAGACAACATGATCAGTGATAGGCATATTGCCTATTATCTGGAGCGCATAAAGGGAGGGTGTGGGCTGATTACCACTGAAGAGATGGGGGTACATCCCACCGACCATCCCTATGATAAACTGGTGGATGCATATGAGCCGGAAACAATTCCAGGATTTCAGAAACTGACCCGTGCGATACATGAGTACGACGGCAAAATATTTGCCCAGCTCAATCATAATGGCATGCAGGGAGACAGTAAAATTTCCCGTCTCCCGGTGTGGGGGCCTTCTGCCGGGAAAGATCCCATTTTCCGGGAGACAAGCAAGGAGATGGAGATAGAGGATATCAAGGAGTGCATAGAATACTTTGCCAAAAGTGCCATGAATGCAGTTGAAGGCGGTTTTGACGGTATTGAGATACAGCTGGGACACAGCTCTTTGGTCCGACAGTTTTTATCTCCTCTGACAAATCATCGTGAAGATGACTACGGGGGCAGTTTTGAAAATCGCCTGAGGTTTGCACTTGAGGTGAACACAGCGGTGAGAAAAGCGGTGGGCCCGGATTTCACCCTGGGGGTCCGGCTCAATGCCGACGAAATGCATCCAAAGGGCGGACTTACCCATGAGGATGCCAAGAAAATAGCCATTCGCTTTGACCAAAGTAAAGATCTTGATTTCATGGATTTGAGTATTGGAACCTTTTATAACCTGTATCTGGTTGAAGGCTCCATGCACACCCCCCTTGCATATACGGCGCCACTTGCCGCCGGTATCCGGTCTGTTATCAATCTTCCGGTATTTTGCACCAACCGGATCAACGATCCCCATCTTGCAGAAAAAATTCTTGAAGACGGCCAGGCAGATATGATCGGTATGGTTCGCGCATTGATCTGTGATCCCGAGCTGCCAAACAAGGCCATGGAAGGCAGAATAGACGATATCCGTAACTGCATTGCCTGTAACCAGGGCTGTATTGCACGTATGGGGCTGGGGCATAGACTGGGATGCCTGCATAACCCGGCTGTGGGAGAAGAAGCCAAACTCGGCATGGGAACCCTTATTCCCTCGGATACCCCAAAAAAAGTGGTGATAATCGGTGCAGGCCCTGCGGGGCTTGAAGTTGCCCGTGTGGCGACTTTAAGAAAACACAAAGTGACCCTGTTCGAGAAAAGCGAAGAGGTTGGTGGGCAAAATATTATTGCGGGAAAAGCGGCCGGTCGCCAGGAGATAACAGGCGTCACCCGCTGGCTGGTAAGCCAGTTGAACAAGTTGGAATTTGATTTGCGCCTTGGCGTGGAAGTCGATGAAAACATGATCCTCAAGGAAAATCCCGATGTTGTCGTGGTTGCCACAGGATCGGTTCCCAAACCCAATCCTTTTCCGGGTGAATATTCATCGCCCCAGGTTGTTACAACGGTGGATATACTCACCGGTGCTGCAGAGAGCGGGGAGAAGGTGCTGCTCATAGATCTGGATGGACACCACCAGGCAACGGGCACCGCCGAGCTGCTGGCGGATCAAGGGAAAAAGGTCCACATGCTCACCTCATCTCTTTTTATCGGTTCAGCCCTGGGACCCCTTCAGGATCTTTTCCTTACACGGCAGCGGCTGGCTGGCAAGAACGTAACCTTTACCCCGGATATTGCTGTGCTGGAGATTCAGGGTACCCTGGTGAAGGGATTGAATGTCTACTCCAACGAGATGTTTGATTTTGACGGATATGATACGGTGGTTCTGGCAGCAGGGAATGTGGCAAAAGACAGTCTTTACCATGGGTTAAAGGATAAGGTGAAGGAACTCTACCGGGTGGGCGACTGCGTGGCCCCGAGAAAAACCGATATGGCCATAATTGAAGGCCATCGTATCGGAAGATTGATATAGGAGATACCATGTTTGACATCTGGATATGGGTTCAACAACGAGAAGGAAGCATTGAGGCATCCACCTTTGGATTGACGGCCGAAGCCCGCCGGTTGATTTCGGAGCTTGGGGGAGAAGGCGTTGTGACGGCTGTTGTTTTTGGAGAGGTTGCAGAATCCGAACTGACATCGCTGGGTTCCTATGGCGTGGACCGGGTTCTGAATCTGACTGACGATCATATGGATCGGTACCAGGGAGAATATTTTTCCCAGGCATTGTTCAATGTGGTTAAATCAGAAAGACCGACATGCCTGCTTGCCGCACAGAGTGCCGAAATAGACGATCTCTTCCCGCGCCTGGCAGCTCTTCTGAATTCCTGCCTGGTGACACGTGCAATGGATTTTCATATGGAACCTGGCGGACAGGCCAGAGCCATTCGTCCCATTGCAAACGGATATCTGTTCGAGGAGATCGAGCTTGAATGTGACGCGCCACCCCTTGTTGCCTTTCTGCCGTCCGTGCTTTCTGATGTGGAATCGGATATGGAAAAAGAGGCAGTGGTGATAAAACGTGTGCCGGAGGTATCAAAGGATAGTCTTAAAACAAAGGTGATACAGATCATAGAGGCCGACCCCGAAGATATGGACCTGGAGGAGGCCGATATTATAGTGGCCGGAGGCCGGGGTGTGGGCAAGGGTGAAGCCTTTGATGTTCTCCACCAGTTGGCGCGGTCCATAGGTGGAACAGTCGGTGCCACCCGGCCCCTCATTGACTGGGGAACCATGCCCTATGAGAGACAGATCGGTCAGACCGGAAAATACGTGGCCCCCAGGCTGATTATCAACTGCGGCATTTCTGGTGCCAATGAATACACTGCAGGGATCGAAAAATCCCATAAGGTCATTGCCATTGATCTTAATCCCAGGGCCAGGATTTTTAAATTTGCAGACCTGGCAGTGGTGGGAGATGTTCATGAGATACTTCCCCAAGTGGTATTGCAGATAGAGGAACTAAAAAAATGAAATATAAGACACCACGTATTATTGGATATTATCTCCTGGGGGTGTTCGTCCTTTGTGGTTGTGGTATTTTTACCCCTGCATGGGCTGCTCAAGATCCTTCAGGGTATACTTCAGAAAAGTGTATGGAATGCCATAGCTTGGAAAGCGGTGAAAGTTCTCTTCAGGTTTCACTTGAAAATTATCAATCTTCAGCCCACGGCCAGACCCTTACCTGCCTGGGATGTCATTCAGACATAACAGGTGATGAGCATATGGAAGGAGATAGTATTAAACCGGTGGACTGCAGCAGATGTCATGCCAATAAAACCGGTAAGGCTGGCATGTTTTCAAGGTTTTCAACCTTTCAGATTTCCTCCCATGGAAAAGCTGATTTTGCAGGCAATTATAAAATGGATAACTGCCTGGGATGTCACCAGGGAACAGGAGCCCACGGCGAGACAGGGCCTATAAATGATCAGGATTGTTTTAAATGTCATGATCCAGGTCTCAAAAATGGCTTGTGGGGGAGTATACATCCTGATCAGAAGAACAAAGCACTGCCGGTTGTCATTTTGTACATCTGTTTTGCGCTGTTTTTCCTTTTTGCTTTAATGAGACAAGTGAACCCTGTTTTTGACAGAGTCTTAGGTAAAATCAATAATAAAGGGAAGAGATAGCCTTGAAATCCATAATAACTTCATTTGATATATTATTTATCGCTGCTGCCTTCATTATCATGGTAATGGGCTTTTCCCGGCGCTGGTCTTTGTGGAGAAGGAAAAAGGAAGGGCAACAGGCCACAGGTGATTGGGCCATGGTAAAGAACAGTGTTTTAAAACACAAAGAGATCCTTAAGCGACCCACTGTGGGGGCGGCCCATATGGCGGTTTTTTGGGGATTTGTTTTGCCCATGTTCATAATTTTTTTGTCGCAGTTCGGATTTTCCATCCCCACGATTCCAGCTCGCCTACTCTCACTTTTACAAGAGGTTGCCGGTGTTGCCATGCTCATCGGTACCGTATATCTGTTGAAATGCCGGATTCAGGCAGGATCTCAGTCCCATGACAAAGACCGCATTGAGGCGGTGGGAGCCGAAGCGCCCAAAAGAACAATTTTCCCCATGGCCATCCTGGTGGTTGTCCTGGTTTCGGGATTCCTTGCTGAATCATCACGCTTAAGTATCACCGGAAACAGCACTGCATGGGCATCCCCAATGGGCTGGCTTCTCTCCATTGGCACACCGGCTTCTCCTTGGTTCATGCAGATGATGATCCGACTTCATTTCTTTGCAGTACTTGTTTTTATTGCATCCATTCCCTTTACCTTTATGCGTCACCTGGCCGCTTCGCCCCTGAATGTTTTTTATAAAAAACAGGGTCCCAAGGCTGCACTTAGAAAGATAAAACCCAACGCCGGTGAAATCGGGGCAAAAACGGTAGAGGATTTTTCCTGGAAACAATTACTTGAAACAGAGGCCTGTGTCTCCTGTGGCAGGTGCGAAGAGAACTGTCCTGCTTTTATTTCAGGAAAACCCCTGTCTCCCAAAAAGGTTATTCGTAAAATCCTTGAACAGGCTGAATCGGAAGCTGCCAGCCAACGTTTTTTTTCTAAGGTATCTGCCCAGTCACTTCTTGAAGATGTTATTTCCAAGGATGAGATCTGGGCCTGCACAACATGCATGGCATGTGTGGAGCATTGCCCCATCTTTGTTGAACCAATGGATAAGATAGTGGATATTCGGCGTTATCAGGTCATGGGTAAGGGCGATCTGCCCACCGAGGCACGCCCCATGATTCGTGACCTTGAACTTTACGGTGATGTCCAGGGTAAAGGGATGGCCCATCGTGCAGACTGGGCCATGAACCAGGATGTCCCAAAGGTCGGGGATGTTGATAATGCAGAGGTTCTGTTCTGGGTCGGCTGTTCCGGTGCGTTCCATCCCAGAAATAGAGAAACCGCCCTGGCAATGGTGAAAATTTTTAAGGCAGCCAATGTAAGTTTCGGTATATTGGCAGAGGAGGAGGTTTGCTGCGGAGAGCCTGCCAGAAAGCTGGGGGATGAGGCGCTGTTCCAGAATCTGGCCATGCAGAATATCCAACGGCTTAAGCAGCATCAGGTGAAAAAAATTGTCACCCTCTGCCCCCATTGCCTTAATACCTTGAAAAATGAATATCCGGAACTTGGGTGTGACATTCCGGTGGTTCATGCAACACAATTTGTTATGGATCTCATAAAGGATAAAAGGATTACATTAAGATATCCTGTTGCCTCCAAGATGGCTGTTCACGATGCCTGCTACCTTGGGCGGTATAATGAAGTGTATGAGCCTCCCAGGGATATTTGTAAAGCGGTTCCCGGAACCCAACTTAAGGAACTTGTGCGTAACAGGGAAAGTAGTTTCTGCTGCGGCGGTGGTGGCGGCAGGATGTGGCTCCATGAGAACAGCGGACAAAACATCAATCTGATCCGGGCCCAAGAGATTGCAGATGCAGACATTGATATCATCGGTACCTCCTGCCCCTTTTGTCTTGTTATGCTGGATGATGGTGTAAAATCCCTTGGGAGGGAAGATGTTCCGAAAGTTGCTGATATTATAGATATTATAGCTGAAGCAATGTGAATATTCGGGTTGGTAATATAGATATTTGGCCAGTGCCCCATATTCGCGTATTTGGGACTGCGTGGCATACTGATGCTATGTGAGCTGGCCAAAATGGGTGAATATGGGATGCTGATCGAATATTTACGAAGCAATTAAATGACCTACTATCCGTTACGCGGGTACAAACAACACGCAACACAACCATGAGGGTAAAATGAAAATCATCGTTTGTGTAAAACAGATCAAATATACATATACCAGAACCGGACAAGATCTTGATACAAAATATATCAATCCTGAAGATTCTATATTCCGGATAAATCTTTATGACGAGGCTGCCATAGAGCTTGCTTTGCGCCTGAAAGATATGGACAGTAACACAGAGATCACTCTTTTGACTCTTGGAGATATGATTGCCGAGGTTGAGCTTAGACGCTGTCTGGCCACCGGACCGGATCATCTTTACCAGGCAGTTTTTTACGGCCATAAAGATTCAGATCCTCTTTCCCAGCCGGATCCCAGGGTTAAGGCAGATTTAATTTCAAAAGTTGCAAAATCCCTTGGGGCAGATCTCATCCTCTGCGGAAAGGAATCCATGGACAGGGCAAACGGGCAGGTTGGAGCGCTGGTGGCACAGCAGCTTGATCTGCCATTTGTATCTGCAATCACTGATTTTTCCTTTGAACAGGGACGTCGTGTTTTTAATGTGCAAAGGAGCGCGGGACGAGGGGTCCGGGAGGTGATAGAATGTGCCCTGCCTGCCGTATTCAGCGTTGATTTAAGTGCGGAACTTCGCCTGCCCACCGTTGAAGCCAGGAAAAAGGCCGATGCCTATGAGATTCGGGTACCCGATGTCGGGGAGGAGGCAATTCCTGCAAAGATCAATTGCAAGAAGATCTTTCAACCGCGTCCAAGGCCCCGTATTATCCCGGTGCCTGACAGCAGTCTGGATGCTTATGACCGTGTTCTCCAACTGTTGTCTGGAAGTAATGTTGAAAAAAAAGGTGAAATGCTGACTGGCAGTACTGAATCTCAGGTTCGCGGTATTATTAATTTTTTAAAGGAAAATGAATTTATCGAAAGCAAGAGCCCCGTCTGACACACATACTGACATCTCAGTGTTGATGCACAAGCAAGGAGCTTTAAAGTCCCAAGACGTCAGGACTTTAGAGGTTGATCATACCGTCGGCCATCTTGTGGTGAAAAATTAGCAGCGAGGAATAAACCTTGTTATTACAAATATTTGCGATGGATAAAATTCTATTTTCTGTATAGTGGCCCATCTTATGATCAACCCCGGACTTTAGCTGTATACGGGTAAATATTCGGGTTGGTAATCAATACCTTCGCCAATTTCAAAAATGTTGCAAATTTACTTGAGTTTAAAGATATAACTTGCTGATTTTATTAAGTCTTAAAAACCATTATTTTGAATCAAAATCATTAGAAATACAATTTGGCGAAGGTATTGGTAATGTAAATGTTTGGCCAGTGCCCCATATTTGCGTATTCATTTTCCAATGACTACCGGGGGGCAAAGAGCAGCATTTTAGGCCGTTTTTCCATCTCTTTGACTAAGTCTTGCAAGAATCCGAAAGCCATGCATTGGGATTGACAATGCTTAACACAAGTGGGTTTTTCCCCTTCATTGTGCCGGGCAATACAAAGGTCGCACAGGTCCGTTGGATATGGCAAATAATCAATGGCAATACCACCCGTTAAGGTCTCATATTCCAATTCGGTGATGATGATTCCATTTTTGCCCGCCGGGAATCCGTGCTCCTGCTGACAGGCTACCTCGCAGGCGTGGCATCCTGTACAATAATTGTAATCAATCAATAAGCCGAATTTAGACATTTTTTACTCCTGAATTTGCTATTTTTTCAAGGGTCACCAAGGTTGTTTTGTATTGGCCGCCGCCAAATCCTGATTTGCTGCATTGGGGGCCGGGAATCAACTGGTTAATCTGATACTCCCAAACGCCGAATAGATCCGGTTCAGGCCCTTTAAGTTCCGGCATCCACCAGCCGTGGAGTGTTTGAATGTGATCCTTACGAACCCTACGGGTAATTTTTGCCTTGCGTTTGACCCGGCCCATATCATTTTTGATATAAATCCATTCCCCATCGTAAATTTGGAAATTCCCGGCTGTTTCCGGATGAATTTCCACCAGGGGATCCGGTTCTTTTTCCCGCAGCCAGGGAATGCCCCGGTGCTCAGAATGGAAAAAAAGCTGGCTTCGGGCTCCGGTGATCATGATCAAGGGATATTTTTCAAACAGCTTTGGTGTGGATGTGGGGCTTTGGGGTGGCTCTGTATAATGGGGCAGCGGATCGAGATCCCAGGATTCATATGCGTTGCAATAGAGTTCCACCTTACCGGTGGGCGTTTCAAATCCCGGTTTCCCATCCTTTCTAAGGGTTCCTTTTTCATGGCGAAGATAGGGTTTAAAAGGTCCTTCCTCGGGCATGACCCATCCACCCTTCTCCTGAATTTCTTTGAAGGTCATGCCAGAAGATGCCAAGCGCTCATTGAAAAGGTCCTCCACGCTGTTCCACTTTTTCATCCCTTCGGGGTTGAATCGTTTGGCCATTTCAAAGTTGATTTCCCAGTCGGATCGGCACTCCCCCACCTGAACCCGTTTTTTGATGATGGACAAAGGTGCCCACCAGGCCCGGAAGCTGTCTTTTTCGGCAAAGGTCGCTGCCGGAAGCACAATATCTGCAAGGGCCATGGTGGTGGGATTGTGAAATAGATCCACCACCGCCACAAAATCCAGTTTTTTTAATGCATCGTAATGGAACCTGGCCCGGGCCGCCTGGCCTCCTAAAATGTTAGCCGTCTGAATCCATGCCCCCTTGATGGGATAGGGTTTTCCCGTATTGATCTGATCAATGGCCATGTCAGGATGGGCCCATCCCCTGAAATTTTTCACCATGGGATAGACATCAGCCCCAATCCGTTTTTTCGTGAGCTTATTTACCAGTTCTTTCCCATAAAGGTCCACCAGTTCTTCGGTGGAATAGGGGTAGGATGAGACACCATGGGAGGGCCGGGCAATGACATTCCCGCCGGGAACATCTATGTTGCCGGTGATGGTCCAGAGGCAGACAAGGGCGTGGGCCACCGAGGTACCGTCCGGGGCCATATCAATGGGAAGTCCCCAATGGAGGGCCGCTGGTTTACTTTTGGCATAGAGGGTTGCCGCAGCTTCAATGGTCTGGGCCGGAACGCCGGTAATGGCAGATACTTTGTCCAGGGGGTAATCCTGTACTCTTTTCTTGAGCTTGTCAAAACCCGAGGTCCATTTCTCCACAAAGGCCTTGTCATAAAGATCCTGGTTGATGATTACGTTGAGCATGCCCATGGCCATGGCACCGTCAGTACCAGCTCTGAGCTGGAGGTGGTGCTGGGACCGGGTGGTCATCCAGGTGTGTCGGGGATCCACAGTGATGATTTTGGTTCCCATTTTCATGCAGTCCACCACCCAGTGGCCCATGAAAGCGTCCGGGCAACCATTGGGTGGATCCTGTCCCCATACCAGAATTACCTCCGGGCGTTTCCAAGCGGGGTCCTCATAGCGTTTTTCAAGGAATTGCGAACAGTCTGCAACAGTGAAATCCCCCATCACCGATTTCATGGCT
>JASFYZ010000426.1:0-6830 GCA_045046665.1 Desulfobacterium sp. | reverse complement strand
AATAAATGAGCTATAACTAAAAAGAACAATGTTAGTTCATCTGATTGGAACTATATGTCAAAATGTCACAAATATCAAGTCGTGTGACCGGTACTATAGGTGTGGCCATGAACCTTGCTGCACTTGCCAAAGATGTCATGGTTTTCCTGGTCGGTGAGGGTTTTGAGGAACAACCGATGGGCCGCATCAAATTTAAACTATCTGGTAATTGTAAGCATAGCCACCTTTACATGTTACCCAAGCAGCAGCAACATGATATAGTTATCATTAAGTGAGGGAGAATTTATAGGGCGAGATTCCACTCGTCCGCCGGAAAACAAAAGGTGGCGTATACACGTTTTTGGGAATGGATCAACTATATTTTTTTCACTCGTTGATCTGATTTTATGATCAAAACCAGCGAAAAAGATGCAACATCATGGCGCCCAGGCGGCCATGCGTTTTAAATGTTGCCGATCCGTCCAGGGCTGCCAGCAATTCAGGCCGTTGGTTCAAAATCAGCAGGGCTGCCATCTCCGTGGCATCTGCGGTCAAGCCAGCACACTGCTTGAAATGCGCTTTTTTATCATGCTTGACTTTTTGGGTCAGCACCCGGCAACAGGTGGCACCATTGGCGGCCTTAAAGGAATTGTGAAGCGCAAGGCCGCTTTTTCGCATCTCCCGCCGATGGGAATAGGGGCGGCTGTTTCCAATAAACAGACCTGCCCCCAGCACCGCCCCGCTCAAGGCACCGCACAGGCAGCCACTGTCTCCCATGGCCACGCAAAAAGGCGCAGCCATGGCAACTGCCTGTTGTTCGGTCAATCCCCCGTTCAACCCCTTGTTCAAAGCCACAAGCACCGCTTCCGAGCATAAAAGCTGCCGGGTTTCATAGAGATTTCTGGCATATTCCTTCAGTGAAACGGCAAGGTGCCTGGCAGCGGGGTTACTTTCATCTTCCATGGGGTTGATTATCAAGGGTTTCATGACGGTTACTTCCCACTTTCTACATCATAACCCGCACCCTTCCAGGCAAAAATGCCTCCGGTATACCGATATACATGCTTATATCCCAGTTGTGCGGCCCATGCTGCACCGTTGTGGCTCCGGGTGCATTTGACAAAACCGCAGTAAATCACAAGAATTTTATCCTTATCATTTCCCAGCAAATTAACATAATCGGCCTGGGAGTTTCCTGCGGTTGCCCCGGTATCCCACTGGTTCATGTCCGGAATGGGAAACAAAAACTGAACTGCACCGGGCACATGGTTTTTTTTGTAGCTGGCTTCATAGGGCATGGTGTCCACGATGACCATTTCTTTGCCCTCGTCAATCCATTTTTTCAACTCATTGGTTGTCACCAGATCATAATTGCCCCGCTGAACTTCACGCACCAGCTTCACTGCACCTGCTTCTTTTTCGACTTCCTTTTCAAATTTATTGCCCAAAAAGGCAAATGCAGGAGAAGAAATTCCCACCACCAGACATACCAGCACCATCCATTTAACGACCTGCTTTACATTTTTCATACCTTTTTCTCCTGTTAAAAGACTATATACGATTCCGCTTCCAATTTAGAGCAGCGATATCTGCGCCAGATGTAAAGAAAGAAAATCCCCACCAACATGATACTGTCCCGGACAAATGCCTGTCTCAACCCATGAAAGGCCCGTGCTTCAGGCTCTTCAGGGCCAAAACATCCGCAGTCCACATCCAGCCCCATGTGGATGCCATACCCGAGGATCAGCATAAAAACCAACGTCAAACCGCAGATAATGCCAAGACTGCCCCTGATATCAAATAGAATACCACCCCCCGCCACAACCTCAAGAAGGGGCAAAAAAACAGCCACGGGATAAACCAGCCCATCCGGAACAATGCCATAGGCCTCAATCAAAACGGCAAAGACCCGGGGATCGATGAGCTTAGTGACTCCGGCGTAAATAAACACACTCCCCAGAACCCATCGGTTCCACTTATATATTTGATCCATAATTTTCATTATCAACTGAATTACCATGGATTACTACCCCGGTCCAATTGATAATCCTGATGAACATCCAGATGAAAAATTGAGGCTCTCTATTACAGGTAGATCCTTTGTTTTCAGCATGATCCATGGGCAGGGTCAAAGAGGGTGCATCAGATTCAATCCCCTTGCTGACTTATTGTTTCTCCTCTAAAGTCGATTTCAGACTTGAGCACAACAACGCCTGGTAAAAAATTCAGGATTGAATAGCACATAGTCTGACCCCGTTCTCGCAAAACCAGCCTAAAAAAAACTTGAACATCGAGTCATAGGGGCTGGCATCTTTTTTCTGATAGATGTGCTTAAAAAAATCCCGCTGTTCTTTATCAATCTCACGGAGTCGATCTTCGGCAGCTTTCTGCCCAATACCCAGTTGATCGGCCAGCCGTTAGAGCAAGTCTCCCCGGTAATTAATCCTTGACAGTGTTCACACCGGAGGGGTATGTAAAAAAACAGTTTAAAATCGCCCCAAATATGTTAAAACAAGGTATTAAAGGAGACACTTAAGGTATTAAATGCTCCGGCAATGGTGGAGAGAGCTGTCAAAAACATATCCCTATTCCCGACGGAAAAAGTAGTTATTTATAACCCGATGATCAAGTTTTTGGAGCTGGTGTCTGAAAGAAGGGGATCAACATAAGAAAACGTATCATCGAATATAAGGACCGCAATTTTATAACTTGAACGAGATAGCTCGCCTTTTGTCCCATCTACCGCGTTGCATCAAAGGTCAAATAGACCTGCTATTAAACCTTTAATGCGCCTTGTAGATGAACCACCAAATTTTATAGATTTGGTCTGCATTATTTCTGCTCAAGTTATTTCATCTGCGGTCCTAACAACCTTTTGGAGGTGTGTTCATGAATGCATTATTGATTATGGTGGTGGCCTTTGTTGGTTATATTGCCATGTATAACCTGTATGGAAAATTCATCGGCAACAAGATCTTCAAACTATCAGGGGATGCCATTGCACCGTCTGTGTCAATGGAAGACGGGATAGACTACGTCCCCACCAACAAAGAGGTGATCTTTGGTCATCATTTCACATCCATCGCCGGTACCGGTCCCATTGTGGGGCCTGCCGTGGCCATCATATGGGGATGGGTGCCTGCCCTGATATGGGTGTTTGTGGGCAGCATTTTCATGGGGGCGGTGCATGATTTCGGTGCTCTGATCATCTCCATGCGCAACCAGGGCAAATCCATTGCAGATTACACAGCTAAATATGTAAATAACCGCACACGATTTTTATTTTTTCTTCTGGTCTTTCTGGAATTGTGGATCGTCATTGCCATTTTCGGACTGGTCATTGCCGTGGTGTTTGCCATCTATCCGGCCTCAGTATTTCCCGTATGGTTTGAGGTGGTCATTGCCGTTTATCTGGGCCACCTGATCTACAAAAAAGGCAAAAACATCATGACCTGGTCCATAATTGCGGTGATTGTCATGTATATCACCGTGGCCATAGGTGCCTATATCCCCATTAAAATGCCCGCTGTGGCCGGTATCCCCGCCACGGGTGTCTGGACCATCATTCTTTTGACATATGCCTTCATCGCCTCCACCCTGCCGGTGACGACCCTGCTCCAGCCCCGGGATTTCATTAACTCCCATCAGCTGGTCATTGCCATGTTCTTGATGATCATGGGCGTATTTGCCTCGGCCTTTGGGGGACATCTTGAAATCGTTGCCCCGGCCATCCAAGCCAACCCGACCCAAGCACCGCCCATGTGGCCGTTTTTATTCATCACCATTGCCTGTGGGGCCATCTCAGGATTTCACTCCCTGGTCTCCTCGGGAACTTCTGCCAAGCAGGTGAGAAAAGAAACAGATTCCCTGTTTGTGGGATATGGCTCCATGCTCATGGAGGGTGCCCTTGCCATTCTGGTGATCATCGCCGTGTCCGCAGGCATCGGCATGGGATACACCACAAAATCCGGAGAAACCCTTATGGGGGTTGCCGCATGGTCCACCCATTACTCTTCCTGGGCCGCTGCTGCGGGCCTTGGCTCCAAGGTGGGGGCCTTTGTTAACGGTGCTGCCAACATGATCAGCTCCACGGGTATCCCCATGAACTTCGCCATCGTCATCATGGGTGTGTTTGTGGCATCCTTTGCTGGCACCACCCTGGACACCGCCACCCGCATCCAGCGCTACATCGTGGCCGAACTTTTTGGTAACTTTAAAATGGATTTTCTCACCGGCAAATATGTGGCCACCTCCATTGCCGTCCTTTCCGCCCTGGGACTTGCCTTTGCATCGGGTGCCGGTGGAAAAGGGGCACTGAAGTTATGGCCACTGTTCGGTGCCGTGAATCAGACACTGGCGGCACTGGCCCTGATCATCATCACCGTTTATCTCAAGGAAAAAGGCGGAATGAAATGGATGGTCTCCGGCATTCCGGCGGTGTTCATGATATTTATGACCATTTGGGCACTCATCGTCAACCAGACCAATTTCGGAACCCAGCACAACATGCTGCTCCAGACGGTTAACCTCATCGTCCTGGTCATTGCCATCTGGATCGCCATTGAAGGGGCGATTCGATTTTTCAGCATTGACGGAGAAGTGAAACGACCTGAAGAAACGGCGGTTTAACCCTTTGATCAAGCCCTGCTGGATATTTAAGACAGTTCAGGGACTCAGCAAATCTTGATTCCCCTGCCCTGTTCAGGCATTTTTCATATCACTTTGGACGGGTGTCAACACCCCCTGAGCTAAAGACTCAGGGGGTTTCTTACCAGTTTTTATAAAAAAGAGAGATAAACAGTCTTGTGACCGATTCATTAAAAAAAACATATCTCATAGCCCTGGGGCCCGTGGTGTTGAGTATCGTGATAATGGCCATTCTTGAGAAAGGATTTTCCATCTCCCTGATCCCTGTGATGAGGGTGCCGATTTATTTTTCTCCCATTGTTTTTGTCACAGCCGTCCTGACGGCCCTGGCCCTACCCCTGGTGCTTCGAACCCTGTTTGCCAGAAAGGCCGCCCTGGAAAAAAAGGTCGATCCAGCATCCTTTTTTCGATTCCAGCGGCAACTTGTCATCACTGCCATGGTAACCCCTTATCTTGGCATCACGGCCCTTGTTCTGGAACTTCAAAAATTTTATGTTTCCGCCACCCTTCTAATGGCCCTTTATGCAATTTATTATTACTACCCCTCCCAAAGGAGAATCGATTTTGACAAGCGGATATTCAGAATCAGGTAAGAAAAAGTCCATAAAATCCCTCTCCAAAAAAATCAAAAACCGGCTGCTGGCACTGTGGGAAAGCGCGGACACAGTGGCAAGACACAAGGCCGTGGAAACTCTGGAACCGGAGCTGGAAGAACTGGAACACGTATTTGCCCTGCTGGTCCAGGGGGCCTTTGTGGGCATCCCCTCCCCTCCCATGCAGATCTCCCTTGCATTACTGCCCCTGATGGAACGGGAGATGATGCTCATGATGGATAAAATCGACACGGCCAACGAACCCCTGTCCCACCTTTTTTCCATTTTTGATGTCTCCTAACCCACCTGAATTAAGGCCATTGCCGGAAAAAAATATACCGGAATGCCCAGGCTTGTATTCGTATTCGTATTCAAGGCAAACTTTTTCGTGCATAGTGGTTTTATGTACGAAAAAGCCCAACGCAGAAGACGGATGAAAAGACAAGCAGGCAGGTATATTTTTTAACAGAAATGGCCGAAAGTCATGCCTGACACACCTGAAATCAAGGATAATACATGAAACAACCTGACATCGTTTTTTACATGGGTAAGGGGGGCACCGGAAAATCCACGGTGTCGGCACTGGCAGGACTTGCCGCCGCTATAAAGGGCAGAAAAACCTTGGTGGTATCCATGGATGCGGCCCATAATCTGTCCGACATTTTTGAAACCCCGCTGGGCCACACCCCAAAAAAAATTATTCCAGGCCTGCTTGCCGGGGAAATTGATCAGGAACGCATGATTCAAATATACCTCAAGGAGACCCAGCGAGCCCTGAAAAGAAACTACTCCTATCTCACGGCCTTTAATCTGGAAAAACACTTTGACATCCTGAAGTTTTCTCCGGGCCTTGAAGAGCATGCCCTGATCATGGCCTTTGAACAGGTATTAGAGACCTGGAACCATGTGGATCTAATTATCTTTGACATGCCCCCCACGGCCCTGTCCGTGAAGTTCTTCAACCTGCCCGCCCTTTCCCATCGCTGGATGAGCCAGCTTCAGGCCCTTAGGGAAGAGATCAACCAGAAAAAAGAGATAATCAACCGGGTGAAACTGGCGGGAAAAACCTATGAACGGGATAAAATTTTAAAGAAAATAAATGAGATGAAAGCAAATTATCAGCTTCTGGAAAAACGATTCCAGGACCAGGAACAGGTATCCATAAAGGTGGTACTCAACCCCAACCCCCTGGCCCTGTCCGAAACGGAACGAATATACAAAAACCTTAAAACAGCGGGCATCTTTCTTTCCGGAATTATCTGGAACCAGACCGGTGATACCACGGCCCCCTCCACCCTGCCCCTGTCCTTTAAAAGCCCTTCCCACCTGTGCCTGCCGGGAACAACACAGCAACTCACCGGTATTGAAGCATTGAAAAACTATCTGAAAGTCCTTGACACCAGCGCCCGGGAAAGCTTATCAGGATTAAAAATCCGGATTTAATTTCATAAACTACCGTCCCCAGGAGAGGACATGCACCTGAACACCTTGAGATCAGTGATAAAAACACTCGCCTTATATGCTATTTCTGTTCGTCGGCTCATAGTTTTGCACTCGGGCTTCCTTCAGACCTTTCCTCGCGGAAACGCCCTTGCCGTCGGCTAATGTTTA
>JASFYZ010000425.1:0-8535 GCA_045046665.1 Desulfobacterium sp. | reverse complement strand
GGTCAAAGAGGAATTAATTATGCAGAATGAAAATAAACAAGATTGGGAAAAAATAATCAGACGGTTTGAACGGCTCCTGCGCTTAAAATCTTTTCCCGTGGCCTTTAAAATGTTAGAGAAAAAGGAGGATCTTGAAAGTATCCCCTTTCTTCGACGTCCCCAGAGCAAAATGACCATGTGCCAGATGATTAATCTGGTGCGTAATTTTGATTGGAGTGTGGGAGCGGATCTTGATGATTTTCTCTTCTCTTCCTGCTCCTCGATTCTGGGCATGAGAGAACTGCCAGAAACCCATAAGGACGGCACGTTTAGAAATATTGTCTGGGTGGCGACCAAAGCAGATGGCCGTAAATTTGAAGCGTCCATTCCACGTCTTCCTTTGGGGAAATATGAAGCCCTGGTCATGGCACCACTGGTTTACAATCCTTTTACTCCGGATATTGTTTTGATTTATGCCAATCCGGCCCAGATAATGATGTTGATCAATTCCTTGCAGTTTTGTGATTACGAAGTCATGCAGTTTGCCTGCGTGGGGGAGTCCTCTTGTTCCGATGCCATTGTCCGTTGTTATGAGACCGGAAAAGCTTCGGTGGGGATTCCCTGCTATGGAGAACGTCGCTATGGTCATGCCCAGGATGATGAAATGGTGATGGCTATACCGGCAGCTTTGATGGAAAAAGCGCTTTCTGGATTGGAGGCCCTTTATCGACGGGGCGTACGCTATCCCATCAGTTTTGCCGGGGCTGAATGTGATATCACCCCGGTGTTTCCGATCACCTATCTGGGCCTTGATGAGATGATGAAAAAAGTCAAAGGGAATGGTCAGCATTTTTTGTTGGGGGTAACCGGCGGCATTGCCAGTGGTAAAAGTACGGTTTCAGGAATGCTGGGTGACTTAGGCTCACCGTTGATTGATTTTGATTTGATTGCCCGCCAAGTGGTTGAACCCGGAACGCCCGGGTTGGCGAAAATTGTGGACTACTTTGGTCGTCAGGTGTTGGCTGAAGATGGTTCCCTGGATCGGAAGAAAGTGTCAGATATTGTTTTTGGTGACATGGAAAAGCGCAAAAAACTTGAAGGCTTTACCCATCCACCGATTTATGAAGAATTTTTCAAGCAGGTGGAGGCAATTGCAAAGAAAGATCCGGAGGCAATTATTCAAGTGTCGGTGCCGCTGCTGATTGAACTGAATTTGCAGTATCTGTTTGATAAGTTACTGGTTATTCATGTGCCTGCAAAAGTACAAATAGAACGTCTGGCCAGCCGGGATGGCATCAGCCAAGAAGATGCGGCCAATATTCTTAAGGCCCAGCTGCCCATAGATGAAAAACTGCAGTTTGCCGATTTTGTGGTTGATAATACCAAGGATCTGGCACATACTCAAAAACAGATTGAAGGGGTTTGGGAACAGCTTCAAAAGAGTTGAAAATTGATCAAGTTTGTTAAACATGATTGCTGTTAACCCGAAATTGTATTATAATTAAGTCATTAGTCAAGATGAAAGGAATCAATTTTCAAACGGTTTTTGGATCCCATCTATTGGGATGGGATATGTTGGTATGTTCCCAAGCTAAATTTGCCATGGCCGGAAATGGATAAATGGGTCTGATCCCGTTGCCGCACCCACTGTCAAGTGAGGCCGGTGTTGGGATCAACCCCGAAAAACAAGCGGTTATTTTAAAAAACAATGGAATAGAAATGAAAACAGCATTGAACTTTGAAAAAAGAAACCGAGACGGCCCTTCATAGAATCGTCCAATGTGGGCCATATCTCCTAAAAAAGGAGGAGAGCCCCATGACTATAATATTTAACCTCAAAAAAAGCATAATGACGGCCAGCATAATGGCGGTGCTATCTCTCCTGTTTCTTGGTGCCGTCCTGGCAGCCGATTCCTTATCCCTCATTCCCCGATCCAATTTCGAGGCTTCATTTCAGGCCTATTCCAATCAATTTCAAAGCAAAATGCCCCTGGCAAATAAGGCCGATTATACGCTTCTGGAATCTCTATGGACCAAGGTGGTTGACGAAAACAGGTTTTTACACTGGAACAATGGGGAGCTGTTTGAAGAGGGGGCCTACTTCCAACCCGGTGTCCTGGAATATGAACTCTACAAAGGAAAATTTAAGGATATTAGTTATATAAGGGAAAAAATGGCGGAAAGGTACGTTCTCAAAATGGCAGAAAAAATGTTGATGGAAACCCCAATAGCCAAAAAAGTTGATAAATTTGGCAAAGAAATATCAAGGCACTTGAGAATGCAATATATAAAACCAGGTCAAGACGAAAAGCCCCTGCTTTATCTGCCCGGCCAGGACCTGGAGTCCCAGCCAGATGATCAGGAAAAATTATATGAAATCATTTTTTCTGCCCACCTTTATGATCAGCTACCTGGCACCACCTTTGGCTGTTCCATGGAGGTTAATTCCAGCTATTACGGTATCAGCACCAACATGGAATTTATACCCGGTCATGGAGAGCTTGGCATGGAAGTGACAAGTCATTGGCTCAATACTTTCATGGGCGGTAGAACCAGCCTTGAGTTTGTAACCAGTGAAGGCGAAGTGTCCAGTATGGTTAAAATTTCATTTGGATTGTAGTAAATATTCGACCAGTACCCCATATTCGCCTATTTGGGCCTACACATAGCATTCTATGCTACGCAGTCCCAAGTAGGCGAATATGGGGCACTATGAGGAAGGGGCAGGCCTGCCCCCATTTTTGTTTTAAAGGGAGACATATGCGCCCTAAGATATTTTTTCTTTCTTTGTTGAGTGGTTTGCTTCTTTTTTCCTGTGCTCATATGCCCATGGATGCCCGTTATGTTGGGCCTCCCAAGGTTCCCGAATCCATTAAATCCCAATATGCCTATTTACCTTACCGGGGACCGTATAGTGAAATCCTTGTTCGCGAAAATAAATTTTATGGCATCAAACAGATTGAACTTACCTCAACAAAAAACATTATTCCGTCGGCCGGGCACATCACCATGGATTATTATGCGGTCAAGGGCCAGGGAAAAAAGCCCTTGGTCATGGTGCTGCCTATTTTGGGGGGATCCAATAAAGTGGCTGAATTGTTTGCCGCCTGGTTTGCGAAAAACGGCATGGCCGCACTCATTGTTCATCGTCACAAAGCCTATAAAAAACTCAAGGAAATCGATACCATGGACGCTGTATTGCGTCAGATTGTTTTTGACCACATGCAGGTGCTGGATTGGGCTGAGACCAGAAAAGAGCTGGATGTGTCCAACATTGGTGTTTTTGGTGTGAGCATGGGGGGGATCAAGGCGGCACTTGTCAGTTCCCTGGACAGACGCATCAAGGTGTCCGTCTTTGTACTGGCAGGGGGGGACATTCCCTATATTTTAAGCCATTCCACGGACAAAGGCGTGCGAAAAAGAAGAGAACGATATTTGCAAAAAAACGGATTGTCCCGGGAACAATTTTACATTGGGTTGAAAAATAACATCACCTGCGATCCCTTGCACTATGCCCCCTATATTGATGCTGAAAACAGTCTAATGGTTCTTGCCCTTTTTGATAGGGTCGTCCCCTTTGGCAAGGGATTGCAACTCAAAGAAAAAATGGGAAATCCGGAAACCATTTATCTTCTGGCGGGGCATTATTCCTCCATCGTCTATGTGCCATATATCAAATACAAGGCCCTCTCTTTTTTCAAGAAAAAATTTAAAACCTCCCAAGCTGGGCCTTGAGATCAAAGTAGAACCACTTCTGATTGCAGGCCTTTCCCTTTTCATCTTTTTTATCGGTGGTGGTTGCGTAGGTGGTCCAGCTCTCCAGGGTGGAAGGCTTGAAGATGACATTCTGAATGTTTCCCTTGAGAGATACCTGTTTTGATATCTCCATTAAAACCCGGGGGGAAATGGTGCCATAACTGGCCTTCAGGGCCGTGTACAGCGCTTTTGATTTTGCACCGGCATAGACAACATCGTCCAAGGCAGGAAACACATCATTATCCCTTTCATCGGAAAGGGGCATGTTCTCTTTAAATGTGAGAACCCGTCCACGGTCGGTGATGAACAGCAATGCGTTGATCTCCTCTTCGGTGCGTTTGGCATCGCTGATCATATAGACATAGGAGCAGGTACGCCGGGCTTTTTTTATCATATCCACGGCCTGGTCCAGGGTCTTTGCCTCCCGCATGAGTTTTCGGAAAAGAAATACAAAGGGAATGCCCTCAAGGCTTTCCCCGGGGGGGTTCCCATATCCCATTTCACCAAAGGCCATCTTTTGTTCATTCATTCCCGTGACGCAGCCGATGAACCCGGCAAAACCATAGGTGGCAGATGCATTTCCCACATCAGGCTCGTGTACAAGGATCACTGGCCACTTTTGAACCCCCATTCTCCGGTTCCAGTCCAACACCCTCATTTGATACAGCTCACCATCTTGGGTTGCCTGGTCAAAGGCCACAATATTGCTGCAGGTGGTGGGTCTAAAGTTCTTGAAAAACCGTTTTTTATATTTGTATTCGGACACGGAAGGGATGGTGTGAAACCAGTGGATCAACCTTAAGGGCAGATCCGCACCATGGGCAAGGCCCCGCATCTCCTCCTTTTCTTCTTTGGGGATATAGGGTGCCATGAGATCGTACACTTCGTCCATCATTTCAAATGAGGAATAGTGGCTGGCAAGGCCCATCACACGCTTGATGCACTGCTGTATCTGTGGTCTCAACATCCGACCATGCTGAAATCCCATTTCGTAGGGCGTTCCTTTCAGGTGAAGAATTCTAATGTTGTTCACTGCCGGATCATTGCTCTCTATTAAAGATGCCTTTGCAAGAATGGCTTTCTCCACCCGGGCGTTCTCAATAATCATGGAGCGTTGATATAAAGACAGATTGTTTCCCGGAAGTCTGGCACACCCGGCTGTGAACAGAAGAAGTAAGATCCATGGAATTAGGGTTGTAAATTTTTTTGTCATGGTTGACGTCTCCTTGGGGGCTGGATGTCATTTTTTGGACCACCCGCCATGGTCAGGGGTGATCATGGGAAGCAGGGGCGTGTGGTGTGTGACCAAACCCCTCTTTGACGGGTCTATGATCGTTGGACTCATGGGTTTAAAGTTTGAAAAATATTATATCATATAAAATGCTTATGATGAATTCTCCCCCTTCTGAATCTCTGATTCAGGAGGATAGTTGACTTTAGTATTTACACGATATGATTAACATAGTAGTTATGCGGAATTGTCATACCCTTGCATCTGAAAATTGGTTAACGTAACAACACCTTCGCCAAATTCAAATTCAATTTGAAACTTGGTAATTCAAATACCATATATTGTGTCAATATGGTAGTGAATTTACAATATACAGATTGAACTTTAAGCCAAAATAAAATTGGCGAAGGTATTTCGTAATAATCTGATTTAAATGGAGTGTCGTGTAAATGGCAAACAATCAATCCCCATGGGGTGTTGATTCTACCCCCTGTGAAAAAACGTTGGAGGATGCCAAATTCAGGCTCATCCACAATGCCACCCTGGCCATCCTTGAAAAGCGAGGTGTCCGGGTGGAATGCCCTGACTTGGTGAAGCTTGCCACACGGCACGGCATTAAGAGTGACGGTAATATTCTTTTTTTCAATGAAGCCCAGGTGGAAAAGGGCATCTCTCTTGCACCGGCTAAATTCACCCTTTTGGCCCGTAATCCCGAATACCATACCCCCTTTGATATTGATTCTATTTTTTACGGCATGGGACGATCTGCTCCCTTTGTGATGTCCACCAAAGGGGTACGTCGCCAAGCCACCTGCCAAGATTATGTGGAGACCATGAAGCTTGGGCAGATGTTGGACCCCATAAGGCTCATGGGAACCCTGGTCTGTCCCGGAGATCTCCCGGTGGACCGGCTTTATCAGTTTATGATGGCGGGCCAGATTCTTTACTCTGATAAGCCCTATATTGTTTCGTGCATTGACGATCTTAAGCTTCTGTGCCGGGCCTTTGATGTGACACCCGAGGTGCTCAAAAAATCCACTGACAAGGTGTTTGGCCAGACCACCATCAATACGTTGTCTCCCCTGGCCTTGGCTGGTGATCAGGGGGAAATGCTCATGGCCATGGCCCGGCATAATATTGCCATCTGCATCTCTCCATGTCCATCGGCGGGTATGACCGGCCCTTGTTCGATTATGGGCAATGTGGTGCTTAACAATTGTGAGGTGTTGAGTACCCTGGTATTGACCCAGCTGGTTCAACCGGGGTTACCTGTATTCTATGGGGCTTTTCCCTGTGGAACAGATATGCGGTCCATGTGTGTCACACTGGGGGGACCCGAGAGCCGTACCATGGCAGAGTTGGCGACTGCCGTGGCCAAACGATATGGGCTTCTCACCCGGGGGAATGTGGGCATGAACGATTCCCAGGAGTGTGATTTTCATGCCGGGGCAGAATCCATGTTCAATTTTGTGTGTGCCACCCGTAATCGTATCAATTTCTTGCCCGGATGCGGTATTCTGGCGGGGTTTGCCTCGGCATCCCGGGAAAAATTAATCATGGATGCGGAGTTGGCCGAATATGTCCAGGGTTATTCTGGGTTTAAAGAACGTAAAACAGACTCCTTGGATGATGTGGTGGAACTGCTCATCAATTTAGGCCCCCATGACGGCTTCATTACCCAGCCCCACACCATGGCTGGATTTAAAACGGAACTGTTTCATCCCCGGCTGTTTCCCCGGACCAGTTATGATAAATGGGCCGCCCGGGAGAAATCGCTGGTTCAACGGACCTCGGACCGGGCCGATGAAATGCTGGCCGCCTATGAAATGCCCTCCATTGACTCAAATTTGAAAAAAGAGCTGGAACAGATTGTGCTCAATTCTTAGAAAATCAAAGGCCGTCTGAATAACGGCTTAAAAAATATTGACAAGTTAGACCAAAGATTTCATACTCGTTCAAAATTTATGTTTGCTGGGGGAGCTATAAAAAGCTGAGAAGGTTAAAACCTGACCCTTGGAACCTGACACGGTTAATACCGGCGTAGGGAAGCTATGGAAGATCTCAAGCATCACTTCACGTTTTATTCCAAGAGAAATCCACTCCATCCACATCGCCAATTACTGTCCTGACAGGGACAGATCCGTCAAGGTTCTTTTTGTTAACCAACAAGGAGAATTGTATGGAAGTTCAATTAAACGGGGCTATGGTCACCACATCCGCCCCCCATCTCATGGCGCTGGTTAAAGCCCAGGGGCTTGATCCCGGTTCTGTAATTATCGAATACAATCATAATGTAATTAAACAGGATGCCTGGGATAAAACTTTTATCCGTCCAGGGGATATCCTTGAATTGTTAAGCTTTGTGGGAGGTGGATGAATGGAAACGACTATGAAAAATAATAACGAAACAGTTAAAATGGATGATCCTTTTTGCCTTGGTGGACAAACCTTTAACAGCCGCCTGCTCACAGGAACCGGCAAATTTGCATCCCGGGAGATCATTGCCCCCATGCTTAATGGCTGTGGGTCTGAGATTATGACCGTGGCCCTTCGCCGGGTGGATGCCGATGCCGGTGCAAAAAATATACTGTCATATATTCCTAAGGGCGTGACCCTGCTCCCCAACACATCTGGAGCCAGAACCGCCGACGAGGCCGTGCGCATCGCCCGCATCGCAAGGGCCGCAGGCTGTGGAGATTTCATCAAAATAGAGGTGATCACCGAGATGAAATACCTCATGCCCGACAATTATGAAACCCTTAACGCCACGCGGATTCTGGCAGCAGAAGGGTTTAAAGTATTGCCCTATATAATGCCGGATCTCACCCTGGCCCATCGCCTTCAGGATGCCGGGGCCGCAGCTGTCATGCCATTGGGCTCTCCCATTGGTTCCAACCGGGGCATAAAGATGGAAGAGATGATCCGCATAATCATTGAATCCATGGACATTCCCGTGATTGTCGACGCCGGTATCGGAAGACCTTCCCAGGCGGCCCAGGCCATGGAGATGGGGGCGGATGCGGTTCTTGTGAACACGGCCATTGCCACAAGCCTTGATCCGGTGATGGTAGCCCGGGCCTTTGCCATGGGGGTGGCTGCCGGGCGCATGGCTTTTTGTGCTGATATGGCCGGGGAGACAAACCAGGCCCAGGCCTCTTCCCCCCTGACAGGATTTTTAAGGGAGACGGCATGATGTTTCTGGATCAGGTTGATGAGCTTATTGCCTTTGATGTCCATGGATACCTGGCAGACGTCACGCCGGATCAGGTAAAGAGATCTCTTGATAAACTTCTGCTCAATCGGTTTGATTTTTTAAACCTGATATCCCCGGCAGCAGAGCCCTTTTTAGAAGAGATGGCCACCCGGGCCAGAAGAGAGACCGTCCAGTATTTTGGACGCACAGTGGGGCTCTATGCCCCCATCTACATCTCCGATTATTGTGCCAATGGCTGTGTGTATTGTGGGTTTAATGCAAGCAACCATTTTAAGCGGACCAAATTGTCTTTGGAGGAGATTGAACAGGAGTGCCGGATACTTGCAGCCACGGGGATTCGCCACACCATGATTCT
>JASFYZ010000424.1:0-16193 GCA_045046665.1 Desulfobacterium sp. | reverse complement strand
TCCTTTAATGGATTGTATATTAAGAATCTCCTCAGCGCTGCAGTAACGGATGCCTTCGCAAAAAATGGACTTTCCGATTCCAATTCTAAAAAACGCAGTAAAAACAGGGCAGTGGGTGCCGGGGTGCACAAGGGAAAACTGCAATTTTGGGTGGATTATCGACGGGGGATAATGCCCGCTGGACTTGAAAAGATTTCTCCCATCATGCCCAAAGCACCGAATCACAGCACCCGGATGTCATTATGGCACTATTTACGGGCCGTTCACACGGGACAAATTTTTAAAAATTTTTTTGGAAAATACACCTGGCTGCTTATTCCCACAGGGGGCTTATTCTTGCTGAGCAGCCTGTTGACCGGTGGTTATGATTGGGTATATAGGCGGAGATAATAAAATCCTATGGCTCCTTTGACCTCCACTGTCGGCTCGATAGTTTTTTGTTTAACAAATTCAATATTTAATGTTCAAAACCATCGAACAGAGAGTCTTCAGGGTGAAAAAATAATATGTAAATCTCCGGTCTCCCTATCCACAATCATTCTGCTATTAACGCCGTATATTTCTTTTATCAAATCAGGGGTGAGAACCTCTTTTGGGGTTCCATGGGCCACAATGGCACCCTGGAAGAGAAGATAAATGCGCTGGCAGAATATGGCTGCCAGGTTGAGTTCGTTCAGGGCTGCAACGGTTGTGATGCCAAGATCCCGCAGCAATGCCATCCCCTCATTTTTCCTCAAAAATAAAGTCTTTAAAAAAAAAGATCTTCCTTCCGGAAACTCCGGTTACAGTGGCGGGGCCGCTGCGGATTCTCACCGCATTCCAGTTTATTCAAGACCGACAGATTGTGTCGTATACGGTTGATAAATGACGATATCAACTCTTTTGCCATCTTTATTTTTACTTTACTTTTACTCAACAAAAATGGTAGTAGCCAATCCTATATAAATACCAGGTGTGATTTTTCCATATTTTCAGGGAAATAACGCTTAATAGGGAACGCCGTGAAAATCGGAGACGGACCCGCCGCTGTGACCGGGGACACCCATTGCAACATGCCACTGATTCTTTTAAAAAGGGATTGGGAAGGCGCAATGACATGTGAATGATCCGGAAGTCAGAAGACCTGCCTGGGAAGACCAAATAAAGATATGCCACGTGGACATGGCGTATTGTTATGTGTGGATTAAAAACGTAATCCCCGTATCGGCATTGTGCCGGTACGGGGATTTTTTTTTGCATTGTCACATAAATATACGCCAGCAACACTGAGACAATAAAAAAATTAATGTTAATTGTGGCAGATAGTTCTGCCATGTATGTCATGCAAAACAAAAAGACCACCCTTGGTATGGCATGGAGAATATTTTATATTTTTTATTGGCAACAAGGTGTGAAATGATCTCAAAACATTTAAGATACGGCGAAGGGGTGGCGAAAAAGGTGGAAAAAAGAAATGAAGAATACATTTTTAAAACTTACGATTATCAGCTTTATCCTGTGGCAGATGATGGCAGTGCATTCCATTGCCGCCGAAAAAAAGGTCTATATGATGGATACCGTGGTTGTGACCGCGACACGCTCTCCAGATAAGACCTTTGATGTACCAACCCCCATCTCAACGGTAGATGAAAAACGATTACAGGAAACCGCACCGGCATCGGTGGCAGATGCATTAAAACACATCCCGGGCCTGACAATGGAACAAGCAGGTTCCTGGGAAGCAAGCCCAATCATCAGGGGGCTTGGACAAAATCGGGTTCTTGTCCTCTATGATGGTGATCGGGAGACCAATTTATGGTCAGGGCGGGCAGCCTTGACACCTTTTATTGATATTGGCAGCGTGGCCCGTATTGAAGTGGTGAAAGGTCCGGCCTCGGCCCTTTACGGTACAGATGCCCTGGGGGGTGTCATTAATATAATTACCAAAGATGTAGACTTTGCCAAGGGCGATCAATGGCAAATGGAGAGTACGGTGAGCAGCCGTTTCTCCAGTAATGATCAGGCATGGTTTGGACGATATGAACTGGCTGCAGGGGGTAACGATCTGGGATTCCGTCTTGGTATTTCCCGTCGTGATGCAGGCGATTATGAAGACGGTAATGGTAATGATGTCAATAATTCTCAATTTAAAAATACCAATGTTGACTTTAAAAGCAGTTATGAATTTGCCCCCGATCAAACTGTGACAGCCGCCGTTAAAATAAATAATATCAGTGATATGGGCGTCCCCCAAAAAGACCCCACAGCCCCATTTTCCCATTTTGATCAATTTGATACCCAAAGTTATAAATTAGGCTATAAAGGCAAAAACCTTGGTGTGTTTGATGATTTCCAAATCCGAACATATTATGTTCACCAGGATCGCTCCTTTAAAGGACATTTTCCCAGCTCAGGTAGCCCTGTCTATAATTTAAAAGAGAACGATATTGAAACCTCAGCCCTTGGCAGTTCTCTGCAAACCACAATGAGCCCCGGTGACAACCATGAATTAATAACCGGCCTGGAATTTGTCCATGAAGAGACGGACTCCAGTGAAACCCAGGTGATTCATAGAAATAGCAATGACAGTGTGGCCAAGCAACTTACCTTTCAACCGGTACCCGATGGCGATCGCTACCACATCGGTATTTTTGTCCAGGATGAAATCAATTTTGACCGCCTTAAAATTGTTGCCGGAGGTCGATATGATTATTTCGACTCCTCTGCTGATGATATTACCTTTACCGACGAACGATTCAATTCCAAAGGCTCTCTGACTTCATCAAATTCAGAGGTGAATGAGTTCTCGGATGAAAATGACGGCGCAGCAACTTTTAACCTTGGTCTCCTGTACAAATTAACAAATGAAGTGCATCTCACCACCAATGTGGGAAGCGGATTCCGTGCACCAGATATATTTGAACGATATTCAACCCGTGGTGGCGGCAGCCAGATTCTTATTGGAGATCCCACCCTCGATCCGGAGTATTCATACAATTGTGACATTGGAACCAAGGTTCGTTTCCAACGTATCCAGGGATCGGCAAATATCTTTTATACCCGGGTTGATGACTATATTGATACCGTACTTCAGTCTAAATCATTTATTTCGAATATCCCCACTTATAAATATACGAATGTTCAAGATGCAGAACTTTACGGTTTCGATGCCGAGACAGAGGTGGGAATTTTTGACAATCTGGATTTGTTTGCAAATATCTCCTATGTTGTCGGCAAAGACAGGGATAGTGGGGATCAATTAAATAATATTGCACCTTTGAACGGCACAATAGGTGCTCACTGGGAGGATGAACTCAGGGGCGGTATATCATCCTATTGGCTGGAAGCCTCCGGAGATTTTTTCGCCAGTCAGGATGATCCGGCCCCCGAGGAAGAAGCAACTGCGGGTTATGGTGTTGCCAACATTCGCGGAGGATTAAAATTTTTCAATGTGGGTCCTTTTCACGATCTGTTATTTTCTGTGGGCATTGAAAATCTATTTGACAGATATTATCTGTCACATCTTCGCCAGAATGATCAATCCTTTATTGCCGAACCGGGTATCAACTTTATCACCTCGGTTCAACTTTCCTTTTAAGGAATAGTCCGAAATAACTTTCCCATTTCGGAGGCGGGGACAGATTTAAAAATTTATCCCCTATCGCACGCTGGGTACCTGGAAGGCTACATTCAAAAATGGGTAGGTTTATTCTTATGAAGTCCCTTACATTCATAAGGAACCTTATGTGATACAAAAAGGCATTCTTCGTGTCATCATAAAAATAAAATATACTTTTTGCCCCCCCCCCCACTTTAAATTATGAGGGGGCAAAGAATTTAAAATATTTGCGACGGAGGCCTACAAAGGGTGTTAAAATTGAAAATAAAAGAGATTAATAATAAGTATTTTTACCGTTATCAAGAAAGTTTATTTATACCCTGGAAGATATTAAAAAAGGGGATAACCCTTGTCCTTATAATTTTGGTGATGGCCTCTTCGGCAGATGCCGAAAACCGGATATTCACTGATCTGCATGGGCGGAAAATCTCCGTAAAAATACCGGTAAAACGCATTGTTGCACTAAGAGCATCACTGGGCCTGGTCTGCTATATGGAACTTGCAGAACAGGTGGTGGGGGTTGAAAGACTTGAAGTCTGCCCCTCGGAATGGGTGGGATCTGTTGGTCGCTCCTATCGGCTTGCCAATCCACGTTTGGCTAGTTTACCTGTAATTGGCAACCGAAACCGGCCTGATCCTGAAAAACTGATTCAAGCAGGCCCCGATGTTATTTTAATGGGTAACGGTGATTCCCGGCTGGCGGATAATTTGCAACAGAAAACCGGTATTCCTGTTTTGTTTGTTGATAATGGGGATCTAAGCAGACAACGGGAGCGATTTTATAATTCCTTACGCCTGATAGGTTCTATATGCCACAGGCAGTCCCGGGCAGATCTCATCATATCCCGCATTAATGGTGCCATTGCAGATTTAAAGCAACGCACGTCTGGTATTGCTGATAATGATCGTCCCAAAACATATATCAGTGGAATGAATTTTCGTGTGGCCCACGGCCTCATGGGTACCAGTGCGGCTTACCCTCCCTTCATGCTTTTGGGAGCAAACAACATTGCCGATCATCTCACCCGTAAAAGCAAGATGGTAAAGGGGCGTTTTGAGTTGGACCAAGAGAGGCTGCTGGCAGCAGACCCGGACATTATTTTTATCTGTGCAAGTGGCCTGGAGATGGTCCGGCAGGATCTGCAAAATCCGGCTTTTCATCAATTAAAGGCGTTGGATAAGGGGAACATTTTCACCATTGTGCCCCATTATTATGCGGCAAGTCCAGATACGGTATTGGCAGAAACCTATTATATGGGAACGGTTCTCTACCCGGAACGGTTCGCAGATATAAAGATCTCTGACACGGCAGATGAGTGGTACCGATTTTTTGTGAGCACTCACTTGTATGGAGAGATGGAACGTATTTTTGGCGGTTTCAAACAATTTAAACTAAAAAGATAAAAAATACATGGGCATAGAACTCTACAGGCGGCGTAAATCCCGTCACTATATCTGGCTTGGGGGACTTTTTACCCTCCTGATTGTCGCTGCTTTATTTTGTATCACCAACGGTGCCATTAGCATCAGCCCCGGGGAATTTATACAAACCCTGGGAGAATCTGGAAATTCCCTTGCAAACCGGGTTATCTGGCACATTCGCCTTCCCCGTCTTTGCGGAGCAATCCTTGGAGGGGCGGGTTTTGCTGTGGCAGGCATGGCCCTCCAGGCGATTCTTCGGAATCCCCTGGCATCGCCGTCAACCCTGGGTATTTCCCAGGGGGCCGCCTTTGGTGCCGCCTGCGGCATTATGCTGCTCAGCCTCCAGGACACAAGCATTGGAACCCAGGCAGTTCTTGGCAGTTATCATCCCTATTTAATCAGCCTCATCGCTTTTGCCTGCTCGCTTTTGACCACCGTGTGTATCGTTGGCATTGCAAGTTTGCATAATGCCAGCCGAGAGGCCATTGTGTTGGCCGGGGTGGCTTTAAGTGCTTTTTTCATGGCAGGTACAACGGTGATTCAATATTTTGCCGATGAAACACAATTGGCCAGTATTGTGCAATGGACCTTTGGTGATGTTGGCCGGGCATCATGGACCGAACTGAAACTTATTGCCTGTGTTGTTGGATTAGGACTTGTCTATTTTTTTTCCCAGGCATTGCACTTTAATGCCCTGCTGGCCGGTGATGACGTGGCCTGCAGTCTTGGTGTACCGGTGCTAAGACTGCGGTTGACGGGTATGGTAGTTGCAGCCCTTATGACCTCCATAATTGTAACTTTCTTTGGGGTAATCAGTTTTATAGGATTGATTGCCCCCCACATGGCCCGGGGCGTAGTTGGAGAGGATGTCCGCTTATTAATGCCGGTAAGTGCGCTTACCGGTGCACTGCTCTTGCTGGTTGCTGACATCGCAGGCAGAATGCTGTTGGCTCCCATTGTTTTACCAGCAGGCGTCGTAACGGCATTCATGGGTACCCCCATTTTTCTTTTGTTGCTTTTTGGAGGACGAAAGTTATGGAAATAAGTGCTGAACAAATTAATTTTGCCTATGGGCAGCGGGAGGTACTTAAAAATGTTACCTGCCATTTTCCATCCGGTCAGTTAACGGCGCTCCTGGGCGTGAATGGTGCAGGAAAATCAACCTTGTTAAAAATCTTAACCCGGCTGATCAAACCCCAGGGGGGCACAATATTTCTTGATTCCCATGACCTGAATAAATTAAAACCCAGAGAAATTGGCCAACGCATCGGGTATGTCAGTCAATACCATGAAATACCCCGCCTGACGGTTTTTGAGTATTTGTTAATCGGCCGCACCCCATACCGTCAACAGCGCTACGTGTCCATGGATGAAGAGATTGTCCTACAAGTTCTTAACGATATGAATCTCTTGGATTTTGCAGACAGGTGGTTGATGGCGCTGAGTGGTGGAGAACTGCAAAGGGTAATGATTGCAAGGGCTATGGTTCAGCAACCCCGGGTCCTGTTGCTTGATGAACCAACTAATAACCTGGATCTTAAAAACCAGCTGGCAACCATGGCTGCAGTGCAACAATGTGCGGTTACTGAGTTATTAACGGTAATTTTCAGTGTCCACGACATTAACCTGGCCCTGCGTTTTGCCAATAGATTTATATTAATAAAAGATAAACAAGTGCTTGCCGCAGGAAAGAAAGAAATCCTTACTCCGGATTTGCTGAGTCAAGTTTATGATGTTCCCTTGGCGCTTCATAAAATTGGCGGCAAGTTGTTTATTTTCCCGGAATAATAAACCGTTTGATAAGTAGTGAGACAAAAGTAATTTCTGGTTAAGCGAATGAAATTGAAAACTTTTCAGAAATTTCCCTCCGCGGCACCAACGCAGTTTTTTTTATGATTGGTTTCAGAGTCTTTACGCTTATTCTTTCACCAAAGACTTCCTCTATTTTGTTAATAGCACTTTTAAGTTGTTTTGGATTTTCCTTTGCAATATCAATTATTTCATCATGCCTATCCTCTGGAATAAACAAATTTATTCCAGGTCGCGGCTTGTCGATTAAAGAGTCGAGCTGATGCTTTTCCCATTCGCTGATCCACTTGGAAACTGTTTTTGCTTCAGCCCCCTATTTTTCCCCGTATTGAAAAGCAGTTTTCCGGGAGAACTTTTTCGACACGGGCCGTCATCCACCAGTGGCACAACAGGAAAAAAATTACGATTCTTTTGAAAATTACCATAATTCAAAAAGTGTATTGTTTGCTCTATAGCAATTCTATTTTTCATTATGAATGGATGAGCAGATGGTAAAATTATAAAATCTTTCATTCCTTGAAGTTTTGCACGCTCTATCGATACTTTCCCATCATCTTTGCCTTCAATCAATAGTGACAGAATTGGATTAATTGATCTGCTTCCGGTGATGATACCGACTTCAAAAGTTGCTGCCCCTAATCGCAATGGCATACTTTTACTATCTGTACCTAACTCTGCACCTACAGGCCCATTGATAATCTGAAAAATTTTTGTTTTGCCAATTCTATCAACAATTTCACTGCCTTGATTTGGCGGACTAAGCATTACAACTCGGCCCATGTGAGATATTAATTTTTTTTCAGCCAAGTACCGGACAATAATACCGCCCATTGAATGGCTTACAAAGCTTATTTCAGAGTTGAGATCTCCAACACATTCTTTAATTTGAGGTAAGATATATTCATGCACAAGAAATTCAATATGATATTTTCTTGAAGGATAATCAATATTACATGTATTGAATCCTTCATCTTGAAGCACTTTTTGTAATTTATTCATGGATGAACTTGATCTTGCAAGACCGTGGAGTAATACCACCGTTTTTATTTCAGCCGTGGCAAGCCGGGTAAAACCCGGGATGGTAAAAACAATAAATATTATTATGAGCAGATATTTCATTTTATGTAATAACTCCATCAGACTCCTTACAGTCTTTTAACAAAAGAAAGAAGATAGCAAAATTTTTCGACATTAGCACTACAGCGACACTTTGAGTTGAAACCGAATATCAATTGATTTATTATGGGCTGACTCATCATTAATCACAGGTGAAATGGCCCGTGTTTTATGCAAATAACGAAGGGTCGCTGTAGTGTTAGGGACTTCATAATAATAAAACTACCCATTTTTGCATGCACCACATTTGATAGTCGGTGGAGAACCCATTAATTTTGGGTAGATTATTTCCTTTGAACTCCCTTATAAGCAGATTGTGAATTTGTCAAGAAAAGCGTGTGAAGAGAAGGGAAAAATGGAAATGGCAGACATAAAATTTAAAAAAGTGTCGTAAGGCCCTTTAAATCAGTACGGGCAATCAAACGCTCTCTCATGCGTTGGCTCTGGAAAGTCTTTTTATGGTTGACTTTTAAGATTTTACAAACTAAGAAGAGCACTGTTCAGGTGCAGAAAAATGCACAATAGGGAATCCGGTTAAAATCCGGAACGGGCCCGCCGCTGTGATTGGGGACGAAAACTGCAGTATGCCACTGTCGGTGTTAAAGACGGGAAGGCGCAGTTAGTAGAGAGATCCAAAAGTCAGAAGACCTTCCTGGACAACCATAGGGGATGCTGTGTACGGCAATACTGGCTCCTGTTTGATCTCAAGGATAGAAAAAGGGACAGCCTTGGATCGTTTTTTTAAAACGATGCAGGGCTTTTTTTGTTTTGGCAGGCCAATAAATTGATTGCCCTTACAGGAGCAGAATCACTGCCCGCACCCGGAGCACAGGCATACAGTGAACCTGCAAGAAAGGAATCAATGTGATGAATAAAGAATTTACGCTGGCTTATTATTCTACCTCGGCCATGGAGGTACCATCATTAAGTCTTGGCGTGGCTAAGTTTACAAAAAACGGCGGGCGCATAAAAGTGCATGCCAAAACCCAGACCCAGCTGTTTGACGAAAAGCAGATTGCATTGTTCGTGGATCAGTGCCTTGCATCGGATATGGTAATCATTGGCCTTCATGGCGGCCGGGAATCCTGTCCGGCATTTGATGTGCTATCTGATCGACTGGATGAAATGAAAGACAGGGCTAAAAAACTGCCCTGGATTCACATCCAGCCCACCGGCGGTGACGAAGATGCCCTTGAGGCTGCCCAGATCTTGTCCACCCATTTTGGAACACCTGTGTGGGACAGGGTCCACCAGTATCTCAATCACGGGGGCATGATCAATTTTATCAATCTTTTATCTTATATTGAATCCTTTCTTTTCGGTCTTAAAGACCGGTCAGCCCCCCCCCGTCCCCTTCCCCATGAGGGGCTTTACCACCCGGACATCAAAGGTATCCCCGACATTTCAGACTATATGACAAAGAAAATCGTTCCGGGTCGGATTACCATGGGCATCTGGTTTAACCAGTCATACTGGCTCAACAACAATCTTGCCTATATTGATGCCATGATTCGGTCGGCAGAAAAACTGGGCGCAAATGTGATCCCAATTTTTCACCTGCGGTACAAAGATAAATCCAGGGGCAACCAAGGCGCGAAATATGCAGCCGAAACCTTTTTCATGAAAGAGGGAAAACCGGTTATTGACGTGCTGCTCAACCCCATGATGTTTTCTATGACACTCACCGATCCCTCGTGCAAGGATTTGTATTCAAGGCTCAATGTGCCGGTGATTCAGGCCATGATGACCATGCAGCCCTTTGAGAGCTGGAAGGAAGAAGTCCAGGGCATGACCACCATGGAGGTGAGTTTTTCCGCAGCCCAGCCTGAGTTTGACGGCAATCTCATCAGTGTACCCATCGCCAGCCGGGAACAGGACACCACAGATCCCCTTACCGGGGCATTGATTGCCCGGTATATGCCCATTCCAGACCGCGTGGACCGGGTGGTCAGTCTTGCGGCAAACTGGGCCAGACTATCGAAAAAAAAGAATTCCCAAAAGAAAATCGCCATTGTGTTTCATCACTATCCGCCCAGGAATGACAGGATCGGATGTGCCGCTGGCCTGGACAGCTTTGCCAGTGTCAAGCACCTTCTGGACCGGATGAAGGAAGAGGATTATGAAGTTGAAAAATCCTATCAGGACGGGGATGAACTGGCCCATGAGATCCTCTCGGGTATGACCTGTGACCAGCGGTGGCTGCTGCCGGAGCAAATGCATGAACGCGCAGCCGCCCTGGCAGGTCCGTCGGATTATATGGACTGGCACAAAGGTCTGCCCCAGACGATTAAAGAAAAACAGACCCATGACTGGGGAAAAATGCCCGGGGACCTCTTTGTCCATGACAATGAGATGTTTTTTGCCGGAACCATGAACGGGAACGTTTTTATAACGGTTCAGCCTCCCAGGGGATACTTTGAGGATATCGACAAAATATACCATGACATGTACCTAAGCCCCCCCCATCATTATCTGGCCCAATACCGCTATATCAAACATGTGTTCAAGGCGGATGCCGTTATCCACGTGGGCAAGCACGGCTCCCTGGAGTGGCTGCCGGGTAAGGCATTGGGGCTGTCCGAAGCGTGTTATCCGGATCTGTCGATCATGGATCTTCCCAATATTTACCCCTATATCATCAATGATCCCAGTGAGGGCACCCAAGCCAAAAGGCGCAGTTACTGCTGTATTATCGATCATCTCACCCCGGTGTTTACCAATGCGGATCTGTACGAATCCCTGTCTGAGGTGGAAAACAAAATCAAAGAGTACCAGGATGCCCGCCGGGAAGATCCGGGAAAAATTTCGGTGCTAAAACCCATGATCTGGGAAGCCGTGCTGGATGCAAACCTTGACAGGGATCTTGACATCACCGAAGCCCAGGCCTTTGGGGATTTTGACGGATTTCTTGAAAAGCTGCATGAATACCTTGGAGAATTGTCGGACACCATGATCAATGACGGGCTGCACACCCTGGGGCAGGTGCCGGAAACCGAAAGGCTGGTTGAATTTTTAGTGCAGCTCACACGGGTGGCAAACGGCAGTGTTCCCTCGCTGAGAGAGGCTGTCATCACAGGGCTTGGGTATGATTATGATAATCTTTTGGTTAACAGGGGACGGGTGGTGGATGAAAAAACCGGTGCCACCGGTACCATGATGATCGAAAAAGCCCATGCCCTGGCGTTAACAATGACACAAGCCCTGGCAGAAAAAGGATTTAATGGGGATGAAGACTATATCTCAAGTGTGGTCCGGGATATGGTTTCCCGTGCCCATCCGGATATTGTGGAGGTCCTCTCCTACATTTCACGTGGGATTGTTCCCAATATACAAAAAACCACCCAGGAGCTTGACGCTGTTATCACCGCCCTTGACGGCGGATTTGTAAGACCCGGGCCGTCTGGTGCCCCCACAAGGGGCCAGGCCGATATCCTGCCCACGGGCAGGAATTTTTATTCGGTGGATCCCCAGAAAATCCCCAGTCCCGGGGCCTGGGAAGTGGGCAAGCGTCTTGGCGATGCCCTGCTCAAAAGATACCTAAGTGAAACCGATGCCTATCCAAGAAGCGTGGGGATTATTGTTTATGGCGGCCCCACCATGCGTTCCAAGGGGGATGATATCGCAGAAATTTTTTATCTTCTGGGAGTCAAACCCATCTGGCACAAGACAAACGGCATTGTCAAAGGTCTTGAAATCATCCCGCAAAAAGAGTTAGGCCGTCCCAGAATTGATGTGCTGCCCCGGATTTCCGGTTTCTTCCGGGACTCTTTCCCGCTGCTGGTGGAACGCATAGACCAGGCCGTACAGATGGTGGCCATTTTGGATGAACCCCTTGAAACCAATATGATCCGTCGCCATGTGGTCCGGGATATGGAAACCTTTAAGCTTGAGGGCATGACAGAGGATGACGCGTTCAGGGAGGCCTCTTTCCGGGTGTTTGGATGCCCGCCCGGCACCTATGGAGCCGGTGTTTCGGAACTTGTGGAATCCAAGAATTGGAAAACCCAGGAAGACCTGGGTAACAACTATATCCGGTATTCAAGCCATGCTTACGGCAAGGGCAGTTACGGCCAACAGAAACCGGCTGTTTTCAGGACCCTTTTGTCACGCATGGATGTCACCGTAAAGAACGAAGATTCCCGCGAATACGACATGATGTCATGTACGGACTATTATAATTATTACGGCGGTCTCATCGTTGCCGGTAAAACCGTGACCGGCAAGTACCCCATGTCTCTCATGGGCGACAGTTCCGATCCCAAACGGGTGAAGATGCGTTCCACGGCTGAGGAAGCCAAACATATCCTGCGCTCCAGATTGACCAATCCCAAATGGATAAAGGGCATGATGCGCCATGGTTACAAAGGTGCCGGGGATATTTCCCACATGATGGACGTGGCCCTGGGCTGGGATGCCACGGCCGAGGTCATGGAGGACTGGATGTATGAACAAATGACCCAGGCCTATGTGCTGGACGAGAAGGTCAAAGAGTGGATGAAAAAAGTCAATCCCTATGCCCGGCAGAATATCCTGGACAAGCTTCTGGAAGCGATTTCCAGGGGTATGTGGCAGGCAGAAGATAATATGAAAGAGCAGCTCAGACAGGAGTACCTGGATATTGAAGGCGAGATCGAAGAACTTACGGAATAGCCGCTGCAAGTCGGCATATTGGGGGCATAAATGATCCAAGCAAAGATTCATGAAAAATTATTGCATGAAAAATTGGCCCACGAACAACCAGCAACGGGAAGCTCAAATATGACAGCCCTGTTTCCCTTTTCAGCCATCATCGGTCAGGCGAATTTAAAGCTTGCTCTAATACTCAATGCCGTCAATCCAAAGATCGGCGGTGTACTGGTCCGGGGTGAAAAAGGCACGGCCAAATCCACCATTGTCAGATCCATGGCAGATCTGCTGCCGAAAATTTGTGTGCGAAAAGGATGTGCCTTTAATTGTGACCCAGAAGGACCGTTCCTATGCCCAGTGTGCCGGGCAGCCAATGGGGAGGACACCTTCATCCTCCGGAGAAAAAAGGTGGTTACCCTGCCCCTGAACGCCACGGAGGATCGGGTGGCCGGTGGCATGGATTTTGAAAAGGCCGTCATCCAAGGACGCAGAATCCTTCAGCCGGGACTCCTTGCCAAGGCCCACCAGGGTATTCTATATGTGGATGAAATCAACCTGCTGGATGATCACATCGTGGATATTATCCTGGATGCCGCAGCCTCTGGTGAAAATCGTGTGGAGCGCGAAGGCATTTCTCTTGCCCATCCGTCCCGGTTTTTGCTCGTGGGAACCATGAATCCGGAAGAAGGGGATGTCAGACCCCAGCTGCTGGACCGGTTCGGGTTCTGCGTGGAAGTCTGTGCCGAGTCAGACATTGAAAAACGCATGGATCTGATGGTGTTGCGTGAAAGCTACGATCTTGATCCTGTAGCGTTCAGGCAGAAGCATGAACCAGAAACACTGGCCATTTCCGAAACAATTTTAAAGGCCGTTGAGCTGCTGCCCCGGGTCAGAATGCCCGGTCATATGCGTTCCTTTATTGCGGAACTTTGCACCAGCAACAATGTTGCCGGTCACCGGGCGGATCTGGTCCTTGAACAGGGGGCCATGGCCCATGCCGCACTGAAAGGCAGGACCCAAGTGACGGTGGACGACATTCAGGCGGTGGCGCATTTTGTTTTGCTACATCGAAAACAGGAGGCAAGTGATCCGCCCCCTCCGCCTCCTCCGCCGGAACCCCCACAGGATGAAAACCGGGATGATGAAAAAGAGGAGCCGGAAACAGACGACCCAAAAGAAAACAATGAATCAGAACCGGAAGATGACCCTGAGAATAACTCCCAGGAGTCTGAACAGCCGCCCCAGGAGGATATGGATCCGGACGATGGGGATTCGGACAAAGAATCAGATACCCAGCAGCCGGTACCGGAGAATGACACGGAAACCGTTTTTGAAATGGGTGAACCGTTTAAAGTCAGGAAATTCGAGTCTAAAAAAGACCGTACGCTCCGCCGGGGGTCCGGCAAACGTTCCCGGACCCGGGTTTCCCAAAAACAGGGTCGGTACGTAAAAAGCACCATGAACCGGGGGTTCAATGACATTGCATTTGACGCCACCCTGAGAGCTGCAGCCCCCTTCCAGAAGGACCGTGATATCCCGGACGGGCTTTGCGTGGCGTTGATCCCCTCTGATATCAGGGAAAAGGTTCGCGAAAAAAAAATGGGCAATTTCCTGCTCTTTGTGGTGGATGCCAGTGGCTCCATGGGGGCCAAGGGCCGGATGTCCGCATCAAAGGGTGCCATCCTTTCCCTGTTGCTGGATGCCTACCAGAAACGGGACAAGGTGGCCATGATTTCATTTCGGAAGACCGAAGCCGTGGTGAACCTGCCGGTGACATCAAGCATTGAACTTGCTGCAACTTATCTTGCCCAGATGCCTGTGGGCGGGAGAACACCGGTTTCGGCAGGTCTCGAGAAAGCCTGTCAGATGATAAAGAACGTTCATTATCGTGATCCGGCAGCCCGGCCCATTGTCATTATTATCACCGACGGCAAAAGCAACGTGGCATTCAGCGATGCAAGACCGGTGGACGAAGCCATGATGATGGCCCAAAAGCTGGGTGAAGACGAGCGCGTGAATTGCATTGTGGTGGATACCGAGACCCAGGGACCTGTCATGTTCGGCCTGGCCGAACAGCTGGCAGGGGCCGCCAATGCCCAATATTATAAAATTGATGATTTAAAGAGTGATACACTTGTCAGTTTAATTAAAGAGAACCAATAGTAAATATTCGGACAGCACCCCATCTTCACCTATTTTGGCCTGCTCATATAGCATTCGTATGCAATGCAGACCCAAATAACACACATGTTCTAACGGACACAACGAATATTGAAAATGGCATTATGCCGCCCCCCCCCGACGGGCAATGGGCCCGGCCCGGAACCGTAGACGGCTCAATTGGCCGGTTCCTATTACCCATCGGGGGGGGGGCTCTGCTGAGGATACTCGGAAGTTTTATTTTCGAATAACATACATGGCAGTCACCACTGCCACAACGAAAAATGAAACTCTAATAATTGCAGTCTTTTAGACTGAGTTTCATATAAAAAAGCGAATATGGATACCAACCCAAACATTACAGAATATTTTCAACCATTAGGAGTTTAAACATATGAAAAAACAAAGATCCATTTTCCCCTTTACCGCCATTGTGGGCCAGGAGAGCATGAAACTGGCCCTTATTCTCAATATCATCAACCCCTCCCTTTCCGGTGTCCTGATCCGGGGGGAAAAGGGAACTGCCAAATCAACAGCCGTTCGGGCCCTGGCTGATATCCTGCCGAAAATCGAGCATGTAAAAAACTGCCCGTTTCGCCTGGCCGCATCTGAGACTGGTGCGGTGTGTGAAGAGTGCACCATGGAGGCATGTCCCGGCAGCAGAAAAAAAGACCCCAATGCACTCAATGGCAAAGAGCTTGAAACCGAACAAAGCGGTATAAGGGTAGTTGAACTGCCCGTGGGGGCCACCGAAGACCGGGTCGTTGGGACCATGGATCTTGAACATGCCTTAAAAAAAGGGGAAAAACGCATAGAGCCAGGCTTATTGGCTGCGGCCCACCGCGGCATCCTGTACGTGGATGAGGTGAACCTTCTGGACGATCATGTGGTGGATGTTCTGCTTGACTCCGCTGCCATGGGCGTCAATACCATTGAACGGGAAGGGGTCTCCTTTTCCCATCCGGCAAGGTTCACCCTTGTGGGGACCATGAACCCGGAAGAGGGGGAACTTCGTCCCCAGCTGCTGGACCGGTTCGGCCTGTGCGTCAATATCGGCGGGATCATAGAGGTGGAAGAGAGGGTTTCGGTCATGGAGCGCCGGGCTCATTTTGATGAAAATCCTGAAGGGTTTGCCGTACAATGGGAAAAGGAGAGTCGCAATCTGTCCCACCGCATTGAAAAGGCCATGGCCCTATACCCGGATGTGATCATGCCCCGGGAGCTTCTTTTTGAAATCGCCTCCTTTTGCCTGGATGTGGGTGTGGACGGGCACAGGGGGGACATTGTCATACTGAAAACCGCCAAAACCCTTGCCGCGTGGGAGGGCAGAACCACTGTGGAGAAATCTGATATTGAGACAGCAGCCCAACTTGCCCTGCCCCACCGTATCAGAAGAAAGCCGCTCCAGGAAGTGGCCCATGATATTCATGCCGTCCGGGAGACCAACCGGGCACAACATGCA